>JANLWG010000063.1:0-2824 GCA_031364405.1 Hyphomicrobiales bacterium | reverse complement strand
CCCCATGCGGCCCAGTCCGATGACGCCAATCTGCATTTGGTTTTTCTCCTTGAAAATGCGTTGTCAGCCTGTCGGCGACGATAAAGGCTTGCAATTATTCACGGGGCACGCAGCGGCTCTTGGTATCCCTTGCCGTCCCCGGCCAGCCATCCGCCAGTGAATCCCGCTCGCCGCAGCCCCTCCTGGATATGGGAACAGTCGCGCATCAATCGCCACAACATCCCGCTGCGATAGTTTTCGATCATCAACACGGTCGGACCCAGGTTGAGTCCGAAGTGCCATGGCGAAACCCACCAGCCGAAGGAATTGCCGGTTTCGCCTGGATGTGTTGGATTGAACGCGGCTTTAAAGCCATAGGCGTTGGATTCTTTCAGCTTGGCCTGGTAAATGCAGAAGTCGATTGTCGGCAGAACAATCTCGGGGGCAAACGGCAAGGAAGCGACCACGGCCCAGGGCGCCAGCGTGCCGTCGTCGGGCCCATAGGGAACGCCGCGACCGAGATAGTCGAAAAAGCTGCGTTCGACGCCCTGCAGCTTGAGCGTTGCAGGCCCCGGCCCCTCGCTGGCCGTGATCCCCCAGCAATGTTCTCCATAGCCTGCGAACTTGCGCGGATTTTCGATGGCGTAGCGCTGCTGCACATAGGTTGCGCGCCGGCTATTCTCGAAGTAGTCGATGCCCTTGTCACGCATGAATGCATCCTGGATTCCGCGAAAGTCGATCCAGACGTGAGAGAGTTGATGTGTGAACAGTGACCCCGCATAGAGGTAGTCATAGCCATAGCATTGTTCCCAACGATAGGTGGACAACCACGCTGAGTAGCTCTCTTGTGGCAGGGGATGAGTGGGGGAAGCAAGGCCTAGAACATAGAGCAACAAGGCTTCGTCATAGCCTTCCCAACGATAGTCGATGAACCCGCTCTCGGGCCGCCAGCCGTGTGTCACCGTGGCTCCGCCGTTCTGCGCCCAAGCCCAATCGGCCCGGCGATAGAGCGCATCGGCGAGAGTGCGGATTTCCCGTTCCTCCGCGGTCTCCGCGTCAAAATAGACGCCGGCCGCCAAGGCTCCGGCAAGCAGGAAGGCACTATCGATGGTCGACAGTTCGCAATCCCACGCGCGCCGCCCGGTCTGCATGTCGAGGAAGTGATAGTAGAAGCCTTTATGGCCGGTGGCATCGGGCTTCGGTCCCTGCGGGCTGTTCCAAAAGAAGCGCAAGGTTGTCAGTGTGCGTTCAACCGCAGTGCTCCGCGCCCAAAATCCGCGCTCGATGCCAACCGGATAAGCGGCGAGCGCCAGCCCGGTGGCGGCGATGCTGGCGGGCCAGTTCGCCGCAGTCTTGTCGATGATCAGCCCGTTGGTGGGGTTCGCCTCGTTTATGAAATACGCGAAGGATTCGCGCTGCAGCGTCTCAAGTTCGGTTTCCCTGACCGGCCGTGTGGACATGAATTCAACCCTTGTTGCCGACAACGGCGGTTATCATGGTTTCATGCGCTTGCACCAGCGCCAAAGCGCCGCGAAGCCAATCATTGGTACGATCAGCCATTGCACCAATGGAGACAGTCCCGTGCCCGCGATAGGGAGCAGCGGCATTAGCTCCGAATACGCCCAAGTTTTGCGAATGACCGTGTTCGTCCATTCGCTGTAGATGGTGTAAATAGTGCCGATAACGAGTGTCGCCGCCATGACCGGGATGAACTGTCTGGATGGCCATGCGGGACTGCCAAAACACAGTAGCGCTGCAACCAGCGACAGCGCCGCGATCAGCAGATCGCCTGCCGTGCAATGAACCACAGCAAATGCGATCTCGCGCGGGGTTCCTGTGTTCCAGATCGTGTAACGCGGCAGCTGCAGGATCTCCCAGATGAAATGCGCAAAGACCGTTGTTCCGAGATAAATCCTCAGCGCCCCAAGCCACTGTGAATTCAAGTTCAAATGGTGCCGCTGGTTCAACCGACGCACACTTCAGTCATCACGCCACCCGCCATGTGATGGTGATGGTGGCAATGCAGACCACAAAATATAGAACGCAGTAGCATCAGAAATATTCCTTCCGTATTGGGCGTACTTTCTAGCCGCACGCGAGGGAAACTGAAATCACAACCAACCTGCCATGGGACACAAATTGTGGTCAACAAATTCGCGGCGCCAATTGATCGTGCCGCCAGCGTCAGGGCATGCTGGAGCACGTCTACGGCCACCACGATCCGGAGAACGGGATTGAGTGGGTAAGTCCGGTCACATTCTCCACCAGCGCGTCTCCGGGGAAGCCGTCAGTGATGTCATCAAGAACCGCATCGAAGTGGCGGGCTATGATCCCTCAGCCGTCTCCGGCCACTCCCTGCGATCCGGCTTTGCCACGGCTGCTGTTCAGGCTGGGGCCTCCACCTATAAAATCAAGCAGACCACCGGCCACCGCACTGACGCCAGCCTCGCCCGTTACATTCGTGACGTCGATCTGTTCGATGATGCGGCAGCGGCACGGGTGGTGTGAACCTTTGGCCGACCGGGCACCAGCCCCTGCACGTCTTCCGCTTTGAGATGTCTAGCTGACATGTTGCGCACATGGCCCAACCGACGTGATTGACCCACAACAGAAGTCAGACCTGATTGATTTTCTGAAGCCAGAATAGCCGATGGAATTTCAGCCGGGTGTCCGATTGCAAAGGCTTCCGGCAGTGTTATTGTATGGCCAGCCCGGCTCCGGATGGGGTAACGGGACCATGAGGGGATTACAGGCAAGTGGTCGAACATGCCGAAGAACGCCGTCTGGCTGCCATCCTGGCCGCCGACGTCGTCGGCTACTCGAGGCTAATGGGCTTGGACGAGGC
>JANLWG010000114.1:0-2082 GCA_031364405.1 Hyphomicrobiales bacterium | reverse complement strand
CCCCCCATAGTGGATTGGTGGCACTCATCTCCCGTATGAGGTTCCGGATTTCCAAAGGCACCTTCGGCCGCCCTGCCCCTGACCTCGACTTCCAGCGCCACAACGCGCGAAATCCACGTCTGTGCCAGCCGACCACCGTCTTGGGTTCGACGATCGCCAAGGCATTCAGGATACCCGGCGCCAATCGATACAACCAGACGAAGAGAAGCCGGTCAGTGTTGGCGAAAACCAGCCGTTCAGGTCTCCTCCGGTGCAACACATTGAGCTGGTGGCGCAGGGCGATGATTTCCGCCTCGCGGTCAACCCGCGGCCGGAAGAACCCTGCAATCGCGCCCCAGATCAGTCTGAAAATGTCCGTTATCGCCGGCAAGCATCGCCCAATATCCGTTCACTGGCGAGTCAAATTCGATTTGCGGTAGGGGCCGGCATGAGCGCTGGATTGCCTTGCAAGACATTCAACGGACATTTGTAAATCTACGTGAAGTCCTCGCTCGCCTCATGGCGATGTCATGTCGAATTCATACCACTGCATGGAGAGTTTCCTCAGGGTGCCATCGGCATGCATCTCATCGACCGTCTTTTTGATCAGAGCGGCGAATTCATCATCTCCCGGCAAGATAGCCACCGAATGCGGGACGCGATAGAGCGGGGTTCCGACCACCTTGAATGGCCGGCCTTCCTTGATGAGCGCCAGGACGGTCGGCAGGAGATTCACGAATCCATCGAGATCAATTCCATCGCCTTTGGCCAGTGCGTCATAGACTTCTTCCTCGTGTTCGTAGTTGACGATCACAGGGCTATCGATCTTGTAGTTGAATTCCGGAACGCCAATGATGCCAACCGGTTGCCGGCGGAGATAATGATCATATTGGGATCCGGCGAGGGCACCAATCCGCTTGTTACTGGCATCGGCCGGCGTTTTGATCGTCGAGTTGTCACTATGAATAGCAAGAACGCCGATACCGTCATAATAATTGGCGGGAAAGGCCAGATGCTCAGCTCGCTTTGCCGTCGGCGTCATACTGCCCACGACGATATCATACTTTCCTTGCCACTGACCGGACGTCTGCTCCTCCCAGGTGACGATCGAGCCATCAGGGTTGTTGACGTATTCCAGCTTGGCGCCGATGCGCCGTGCGATTTCGCGCAACACGGCGACATCAAATCCGTCGAATTCGCCTTTGTCGTTCTTGATGGCTTGAGGAGGCCAGATATCCGGCGCTGGCGCACGTATCACTCCAGTCGAACGGATTCGGTCGAGTGCCTCACCCGCCTGGCTTGGGGTTGAGTACCACGAACCAATGGCAGCTACGACAAATGCAAACACAGCCAGATTGAACGCCCGGTTCATTGAACTTACTCCCGTTGGAAACGCTGCTAAACGGCATTCACGCGATTGCCGGCCAGTTGATGTCGATCTTCACACGGATGGGTGCCACGCATTCAGTTTACCGTCATGTCGATTGCAAGCCACTTCAGCGACAGTTTGCTCAACGTGCCGTCCTTGTGCATGTCGGTGACAATTTTTGATATCAGCTCTGCCAGCTCCGGATCCCCCGGTAGTACCGCCACCGCCTGCGGCACATAGAACAGGGGTTGGCCGACGACTTTCAACGGCTTTCCATGCTTGATTTGATCCATGATGGCTGGGAGATAACTGATGACGGCGTCGAGTTCGACTCCATCGCCCTTGGCGAGAGCGTCAAAAGGTTCGGAGGCGCTGTCGAATGTTGCGATCACGGGATTGTCGATCTTGTATTCGACCGGCTCCATGCCGTCGATCCCGAAGGGCTGCCGACGCAAATACATCTCGTAGTTGGCGCCTTTCTGCACACCGATGCGTTTTCCATTGGCATCGGCGGGTATTCTAATTGTCGAATTGTCGGCGTGAACAGCGAGCGTGCCCAGTGCATAGTAATAGACCACCGGAAAAGCTATATGCTCGGCACGTTTCGCGGTCGGAGTCATGCTGGCGGCAACGAAGTCGAATTTGTTATCCCACGTCAGCCCGTTGGTCTGGTCTTTCCAGGTGATAGCCGAGCCATCAGGATTGTTGACAATCTTGAGTGTCACACCCATGCG
>JANLWG010000054.1:0-6954 GCA_031364405.1 Hyphomicrobiales bacterium | reverse complement strand
CCCAGCTCCCACAGCGAGTCCCCCGGCTGCTCATTGGCGAAGGGATACATCTGCGAGTTGTCAAAGGGATAGAATAACAGGTAGCTCTCGACCCGCAACATGTCGAGCACACTGAAGCAGACGGGAATAATACCCATGCTCTTGCCTTCGGCCAGAACCGTATCCCAGATTTTTCCGGCATCCTGGCCACGGCAGAATATTTCATACCCGCGCTCGCCGGTGTAACCGGTGCGTGAGATCATCACGGGGGCGCCGAACAGTGTTGTCTGCAGATGATGGAAATATCTAAGATCGCGGATGCCGGGCACATGCTTGACGAGAAAATCGACCGCCAGCGGCCCTTGCAGGGAAAGATCATGAATATCGTCATCAAACAGCACCGCCACATTGCGGCCCAGCGCTTGCTTAACGATTTCTTCGTGGCCCGAGCCCGAGCCATGCACCAGCATCCAGGAATTGGGACCGGTGCGATAGACGATACAGTCATCGGTGAAATGGCCGCGATCATTCAGCATGCAGGCATAGACCGAGCGGCCGGGATAGATTTTGGTCATGTCGCGGGTGGTGATGTATTCGAGCACATTAATGGCGTGCGGCCCCACCAGATGGACTTTCTTCAGGCCGGAAACATCCATGAGGCCCGCTTTGGTGCGCACCGCGATGTGTTCTTCATAGATGTCCTTGTCATAAGTCCAGGCGGTACCCATGCCGCTCCAATCCTCGAGCTTCGAACCAAGGGCACGATGGCGGTCGCCAAGGACCGAAAATCTCCAGCTCAGGGGCATTCATTCCTCCATTGATGTTTCATACACGGAAACTATTATTCCTGACTGTAACAAGAATCATAAACGTTGCAAGAAGCCAGATTCATTTTTTAACCGATGCGCTTCCATGCACAAGAGTGCCAGAAACACCGGGGATTCAGCAAATCGAAATTCGACTACAAAAGTTGACCTCAAGTCTTGTTGCGGAGAGCTTCCGCCACACGGATGAAGTGCCTCATCAGGAGATCATGGGCTTCCGCATTTGTACCGACGGCGGTCAGCGCCTTGTCCATGCAGATGAGCCAGGAATCCCGTTCCACCGCGCCGATTTCGAGGTGTGCATGTATCTGCCGTACATTCATGTGCCCATGGTGTTCCATATAGAGTTGCGGTCCGCCGAGGAAGTCCGAGAGGAATTCAAATTGCGCCTGCCGAGCATGGGCGAGGCCATGGCCACGGTTATGCAGCGCCATAAGCGCTGCTCCTGCCGGATCGCATTCGACAAGGTCGTAAAACACTCTGACCAGCCGCTCGATGCCAGCTTTCCCGCCAATCAACTGGTAGGGTGTTTTCCGTAGAGAATCGGACATTTGATCGAGACTCCGTTGTGCCAAGGGAAAGAGAACGCAGGGATGATTGATAGCGGCTGTTCCAGTGCCGAGGCTTTGACCAGAGTCAATCGCTTGCCGGTCCCTTGCTGTCCGCGCTAAATCCATGCCAACACTAGGGGAGCACGACAATGAAAGCACGGGTTCAATGGTTGGATGGGCGGGCCTTCGTGGGCGAATCGGGCAGCGGACATGCTGTGGTGATGGATGGAGCGCCTGATTCCGGTGGCCGCAATATCGGCGTGCGTCCGATGGAAATGCTGCTTCTCGGGCTCGGTGGTTGTACCGCCTTCGATATAGTCCATATCATGGAGAAGTCCCGCGAAAAAGTGACGGGCTGCGATATCGAACTCGAAGCGGAGCGGGCGGCCGAGGATCCAAAGATTTTCACGGCCGTTCGCATCGTCTATCACCTGAAGGGCTATGGCTTGAAACCAGCAACAGTTGAACGCGCCATCAAGCTGTCGGCTGAAAAATATTGTTCAGCGTCAATCATGATCGGCAAGACCGCCAAGATCGAACACAGCTGGACAGTGGAAGAAGAGGGCGCAAGTCCGGCCTGATCTAAACCCAGCGGAAAACCGAAAATCCCCAGGCGAGTGCGAGAACGAGGCCGCCCCACAAGGGTACGCCGTAAAACCCGAGCCAGGCCAGAAAGATGAAGGCGCTGCCAAGCAGCGTGATGAACAGCCGGTCGCCGCGGGTGGTGTCAAGTCCAAAGACGCCGCGGCGCGGGGCTCCGCCCGGCACGTAATATTCCCACACGCCCATGGCCGCGATGCAGCCAAAGACGAACAGGAAGAAAAACGCCGTGGGCCAAGTCCACGCCATCCAGGAGAGAAGTGTTGTGGGCTCCATGAGCTTGTCCTCCCCTACACGCGGCCCAGGGCAAAGCCCTTGGCGATATAGTTGCGGACGAAATAGATAACAAAGGCGCCGGGGATGATGGTCAATGATCCCGCCGCCGCCAGCAAGCCCAACTCGTAACCTGACGTGCTCGCCGTCTTCGTCATGGCAGCAGCAATCGGTTTGGCGGCAACCGAGGTAAGGGTTTTGGCCAGCAACAATTCAACCCATGAAAACATGAAGCAGAAGAAACAGGCAACACCAATGCCGGCGGCAATTGTCGGAATAAATATCCGGAAGAAAAACCGCGGGAAGGAATAGCCATCGACAAAGGCAGTCTCGTCAAGCGCTTTGGGAACGCCCGACATGAAGCCTTCGAGGATCCACACGGCCAGCGGAATATTGAACAGCGTATGGGCCAGTGCCACCGCCCATGGCGTGTCGAACAGCCCCACTTCCGAATAGAGTTGAAAGAAAGGGAGTGCGAAAACCGCGGGCGGCGCCATGCGGTTTGTCAGCAGCCAGAAGAACAGATGCTTGTCGCCAAGAAATCGATAACGCGAAAAGGCGTAAGCCGCAGGCAAAGCCACAGCCACCGACAGCACCGTGTTGATGACCACATATTCGATGGAGTTCACATAACCCATGTACCACGAGGGATCGGTGAATATCTTGACATAGCTGGCGACCGTGAACTCATGCGGATAAAGCGAGAAACCGCCGAGAATTTCGTTGGTCGTCTTGAACGACATGTTGAGCAGCCAATAGATCGGCAGCATGAGGAAGACGATGTAGACAACCGGGACAAGTCGGGTCCAGCTTTTCATGGGTTACGCCTCCTCATCCCGCATCATCAGCGTGTAGAATAGCCAGGACATGGCCAGGATGATCAGGAAGTAGATGATCGACATGGCTGCCGCAGGGCCCAGATCAAACTGGCCGAGTGCGGTTTTGACGAGATCGATCGACAGAAACGTCGTGGCGCTGCCCGGTCCACCGCCGGTGAGCACAACCGCTTCGGTATAGATCATGAAACTATCCATGAAGCGCAGCAGCACGGCAATGGTGAGCACATGGCGGAGCTTCGGGAGCTGGATATATCTGAACACCGCCCAGGTGCGAGCGCCATCGACCTTGGCTGCCTGATAGTAAGCATCGGGGATTGAAACCAGGCCAGCGTAACACAGCAGCGCCACCAGTGAAGTCCAGTGCCATACATCCATCAGAACGATGGTGAACCACGCGGCGATCGGCTGGCGGGTGTAGTTATAGTTGATACCGAGGGAGTTGATGGTTTTTCCGAGCAGGCCAACATCGGGCAGCGCCATGATGTTCCACATGGAGCCCACCACATTCCATGGAATGAGCAGCGGCAACGACATCAGCACAAGGCAGACCGAAACCCACGGGCCCTTGCGCGGCATGGTCAGCGCAATGCCGAGGCCCAATGGAATTTCGATGGCCAGAACAATTGCGGAGAAGGTGATCTGGCGCAGAAGCGCGCCGTGGAAACGCTCCGAATGCATGACATCCTGGAACCACTGGACGCCCGCCCAGGAGAAGACGTTGTCGCCAAAGGTTTCCTGCACCGAGAAATTCACCACCGTCATCAAGGGAATGAGGGCGTTGAAGGCGACGAGAACAAAGACCGGAGCGACAAGGAACCAGGCCTTCTGGTTGACGGTTTTGCTCATGGCCGTGCTCCCGCCATCCAGCCATTTTCGTAAAGTTGCGTGCGCGCGGGGTCGAAGACGAGGTGGGCCTTGCCCTCGGGGATCGCATCACCTTCCGCCACCAGCAACTTGATGCTGCAGCCGGCGGCATGTGTATCGACAATGCGGTAGCGCCCCGCATCGGCGACTTTCACCACATCGACAGGGATGCCGTTCTTGGCGAATTTGACAAACTCGGGACGCACGCCGATTTCAAGCTTGGCGGCAGTGCCCCTATAGGTTTTGGCGTTGCCGGTAGCGATGGCCCGGCCGGCAAACCGCGCCATGCCGCCACTCACTTCGCAAGGCAGCACATTCATGCCGGGTGAGCCAATGAAGTGGCCAACAAAAGTGTGCATCGGGCGTTCGAAGAGGTCGATAGGTGTTCCGGTTTGCACCACTTCGCCATTGTTCATGACCACAACTTGGTCAGCAAAGGTGAGCGCCTCGGTCTGGTCATGGGTTACATAGATCATGGTGCGCTTGGTGCGCTGATGCAATTCCTTAAGCTTCGAACGCAGCTGCCATTTCAGATGCGGATCGATGACGGTGAGCGGCTCGTCGAACATGATGACGTTGACATCCGAACGCACCAGGCCACGGCCCAGAGAAATTTTCTGCTTGCCATCGGCGGTGAGACCCGAAGCGCGGTTTTTGAGGGTCTTCGAGAGATCGAGCATCTCGGCAATTTCGCGCACCCGTTCATCGACTTGCTGCTCGCCGATGCCACGATTGCGCAATGGGAAAGCGAGATTGTCGTAAACCGTCATGGTATCGTAGATCACTGGGAACTGAAATACCTGGGCGATGTTGCGCTGCTCAGGCGTGGACCGCGAAACATCACGGTCATCAAACAGTATCTGGCCTTCGGTTGGAACCAGCAGGCCGGAGACAAGATTGAGCAGTGTCGTCTTGCCGCAGCCCGAGGGGCCAAGCAGGGCATAGGCGCCACCATCCGCCCAATCGATTGACATGCGCTTCAATGCGAAGTCGTCGTCGCCCCTGGGATCGAGGGAGTAGCTGTGCCGCAGATTCTGGAGGGTGATCTTGGCCATCAGGCGATGAACTCATTGTTGGCGCCAAAGAACAGGCTTTGGTCAATATCGACATGGAGCTTGGCGGTCGCACCGACTGTGAAGGGATGAATACCATGGGCCTGCGATATCCAGGTTTGGCCGCCGACATCGAAGTGGATAACGCTTTCGGAACCCGACAATTCGGTGACCAGCACCCGGCCCTCGACTACTCCCATCGCCTTGCCGTGGCCAATAGGCGCAATATTGTGGGGTCTTATGCCGATGGTGTAGTCGCCATCGGGAAGGCCTGTCGCTGCCTTGCCGGCGGGCCATTTGACATTGCCGAATATGGTTATTGCATTGCCGCGCTTGGAAATCTTCGCCGTGTTGATCGGCGGATCGGAAAACACCTGGGCCGATACGAGGTCTTTCGGTTTGCGGTACACCGCGGAAGTCGGTCCGAATTGGGTAATGCGGCCTTCATGCAGTGTAGCGGTATTGCCACCAAACAGCAGGGCCTCGGTGGGCTCGGTCGTGGCATAGACGACAATGGCGTTGCGGCCGGCAAACAGCTTGGGCAGCTCTTCGCGCATTTCCTCGCGCAGCTTGTAGTCGAGATTGGCCAAGGGTTCGTCGAGAAGGATGATGTCGGAGTCTTTCACGACAGCACGGGCAATGGCCGTGCGCTGTTGCTGACCACCCGATAGCTCACTCGGTTTGCGCTTGAGCATCGGTGTCAAGCGCAGCAGTTCGGCAGCCTTGCCGACCCGGCGCTCGATTTCCGCCTCGTCCATGCCGGCCACCCGCAACGGCGAGGCGATGTTGTCATAGACGTTGAAATTCGGATAGTTGATGAATTGTTGATAGACCATCGAGACGTTGCGCTTTTGCACGGCAACGGAGGTCATGTTTTTTCCCTTGTACCAGATTTCGCCCGATGTCGGTTTCTGAATGCCGGCGATCAACTGCATCAAGGTGGTCTTGCCGGCGAGCGTTGTGCCCAGCAGGATGTTGAAGGAGCCGTCTTCGAGAATGAGACTGGTTTCGTGGATATGCGTATCTGCACCCACGCGCTTAGTGACGTTTTTGAGTACGAGAGCCATGGCGTGATTGCTGATCTGCTGGGGTTAAGCGTAAAGAACGATGTTCGCATAAACCGCCGGGGTGCACCCGCGATGCACCCCGGCGTCGTTTCGAGGAGGAACCCGAGACGATGCTACTGGTTGTCAGTCCAACGCTTGATCAGTTCGTCGTAAGCAATGGTTTCGCCAGGTGGTTTTTCGTTATCGAGTTTGGCCCATGGCGCGTGATCCTTGCTCAGCCACTTGCTGGGATCGCTCACCGGGTTCAGTCGTGGGCCACAGTCGTGATAGGTATGGTTGGTTTCGTCCGCCGTCTGCATACGAGCCATGATCTGGTCCATCTGTTCGGCAAGGCGGTCCAAGGCCTGCTGGGCGGTGAAAGCACCCGAGTTCACATCACCAATGTTCTCCCAGAAGAGTTGCGCGAGCTTCGGATAATCCGGCACGTTGATGCCGGTCGGCGTCCAAGACACGCGGTCGGGCGAACGGTAGAACTCGATCAGGCCGCCAAGCTTCGACGCACGTTCGTCGAAGGACTTATGGCGAACCGTGCTGTCGCGAATAAAGGTCAGACCGACTTGGCTCTTCTTCACGTCCACCGTCTTGGAGACGACGAACTGGGCGTAGAGCCAAGCCGCTTTGCGGTTTGCAAGTGGCGTGGACTTGAGCATGGTCCATGAACCCACGTCCTGGTAGCCGAGCTTCTGGCCTTCTTTCCAGTAGGGGCCATGGGGCGAGGGCGCCATCTTCCACAGCGGCGTGCCGCTGTCGTCGACGGTGTTGTTGCCATCGGCCTTGGGCGCCACCATCGAGGCAGTGAACGCCGTGTACCAAAATATCTGCTGGGCCACGTTGCCCTGGCTCAAGGCCGGCAGCGACTGATAGAAGTCGTAGTCGGCGGCTCCCGGGGGAGCGTATTTGCGCAG
>JANLWG010000016.1:0-4666 GCA_031364405.1 Hyphomicrobiales bacterium | reverse complement strand
CGCTGACGGTCTGGCCGTTCATCAGTCAAATGAACCCGGATGCCTCGGTGCTGGCGATGGCTTCAGTCGAAGTCGATCTGGCACCGATCACGGAAGGCCAGGCCATCACCATCAAATGGCGTGGCAATCCTGTATTCATTCGCCATCGGTCGGCGAAGGAAATCGAGGAAGCGAAAGCCGTGAAGATGGACGAGCTCAAGGATCCGCTGGCGCGCAATGCCAAAAACGCCACGATTTAGCGCCGGGGGTATTGGTGCTCTCTATCCAGGGGCCGGTGCTGCAACACAAGGGAAACAAGACGTGTCCACAGCGGAACATGCGGAAGTGAACCGGCGCGATTTTCTGTATATCGCCACCGGCGCCGTCGGAGCGGTCGGCACCGCGCTGACGGTCTGGCCGTTCATCAGTCAAATGAACCCGGATGCCTCGGTGCTGGCGATGTCGTCGACCGAGGTCGATCTGGCGCCGATCGTCGAGGGACAGGCGATCACCCTGAAGTGGCGCGGCAATCCGGTATTTGTGCGCCATCGCACGGCCAAAGAGATCGATGCCGCCAAGGCGGTCAAGATGGACGAGCTGAAGGACCCGATGGCGCGCAACGAGAATGTCAAGGAAGGTGTTGACGCCACCGATATCAACCGCGTGGTGGGTGGCAAGGAAAACATTCTCGTCATGATGGGCGTGTGTACGCATTTGGGCTGTGTGCCGATCGGCAACGACGGCGACTATGCTGTCGTCGAGGGCAGCGCCAAAACCGGCGGCTGGTTCTGCCCGTGCCATGGCTCGCACTATGATACGGCGGGCCGCATCCGCAAGGGGCCTGCGCCGGAGAACCTGCCGGTGCCAAAATACGAATATCTCACCGACACCAAGATCCGCATCGGTTAAGAAGGACAATCCTCATGAGCGGACACGCCAGCCATCAGCCGAAGAGTGCGCTTGGAAAATGGTTCCACGAGCGCCTGCCGGTCACTGACCTCACCGGGCATATGCTCGATTTTCCCACGCCGAAAAATCTCAACTACTGGTGGACCTTCGGCGGCATCCTGTCGGTCATGCTGATGGCGCAGCTGGCCACCGGTATCGTGCTGGCAATGCACTATACGCCGCATGTGGATTTCGCCTTCGCCTCGGTCGAACACATCATGCGCGACGTGAATTACGGCTGGCTGCTGCGCTACATGCATTCCAACGGCGCCTCGATGTTCTTCGTCGCCGTCTACGTCCATATCTTCCGCGGCATGTATTATGGCTCCTACAAGGCGCCACGCGAAGTCTTGTGGATGATCGGTGTCCTGATCTATCTCGTTATGATGGCAACGGCCTTCATGGGTTATGTGCTGCCATGGGGCCAGATGAGCTTCTGGGGCGCCAAGGTCATCACTAATCTGTTCTCGGCCATTCCGTTCTTTGGAAAAGCCATCACGACCTGGCTGTGGGGCGGCTTCGCTGTCGATAATCCGACGCTCAACCGTTTCTATTCGCTGCACTACTTGCTGCCCTTCGTGCTGGCGGCCCTGGTGGCGCTGCACATCTGGGCGCTGCATGTGCCGGGCAACAACAACCCGACCGGGGTATCGGTCAAGGGCTCGCAGGATACCCTGCCGTTCCATCCCTACTACACGATGAAGGATGCCTTCGCGGTGGTGGTGTTTCTGATTGCGTACATGGCGTTTGTATCGTTCGCGCCAAACTACATGGGCCATGCCATCAACTACGCCGAGGCCAACCCGCTGCAGACGCCACCGCATATCGTGCCGGAATGGTATTATCTGCCGTTCTACGCGATTCTGCGGGCGATCCCCGACAAGCTCGGCGGCGTCACCGCCATGTTCGGCTCGATCCTCATCCTGTTCGTGCTGCCGTGGCTCGATACCTCGCGGGTGCGGTCGGGAACTTACCGGCCGATCTTCAAGCAGTTCTTCTGGGTGTTTGTGATCGTCTGTATCGGTCTGGGCTATCTCGGGTCGAAGCCGCCGGAAGGGGCTTACGTCATCTGGTCGCGCATTCTCACGGCCTATTATTTTGCCCACTTCCTGGTGATCCTGCCGCTGATCGGCCTGCTCGAGAGCCCGAAGCCGCTGCCGCCGTCGATCTCCGACGATGTGCTCGCCAAGAAGTCCGTGGCCGCGCCTGCTGAGTGATTTGGGGGATATAACAATGAAGATGCTCAAAACACTTGGCTTCGCGGTTGCACTGCTGTTGCTGGCGAGCCCTGCCTTGGCCGAAGGCCAGAAGGATGCCAAGAGCGTGTCCTATTCCTTCGAAGGCCCGTTCGGACATTTCGACAAGGGCCAGTTGCAGCGCGGCTATAAAGTTTACAAGGATGTGTGCTCGAACTGCCATGCGATGAAGTTCATGGCATTCCGCAACTTGGCGGAAGCGGGAGGGCCCGGCTTTTCGGAAGAACAGGTCAAGGCACTGGCCGCGACTTTCACCATGAAGGATGGGCCCGACAGCAATGGCGACATGTTCGATCGGCCGGGCCGGGCATCCGATCAATTCCCGGCGCCATTCGCCAATGAAGAGACGGCACGGGTGGCCAATGGCGGGGCGCTGCCGGTCGACTTGTCGCTGATCACCAAGGCGAGGGCTGGCTGGTATGGCACTTTCAACCAGCTGATCAACGGCATCGGCGGACCGCAGTATGTTTACTCGGTGCTGACCGGTTACGAGGAGCCCACGGAAGAGCTGAAGAAGGAGCAGCCGGAAGGCAGGTATTACAATCCCTACTTCGTCAGCGGCCACTGGATCGGCATGCCGCCGCCGCTGACCGATGGCCGGGTGACCTTTGATGATGGCGCACCCAACACCGCCGCCGACATGGCCAGGGATGTCTCGGCCTTCCTCGCCTGGACGGCGGAACCCAAAATGGAAGAGCGCAAGAGCCTCGGTTTCATGGTGATGATCTATCTCGCGGTGATGGCGCTGCTGCTCTATCTGGTGAAGAAAAAAATCTGGCGCGACGCGCACTAGGAGTTACAGGCGAATGGTGACTGGGAAAACCCATTCGCGCCCTTCGGTTCTCGGCGTCATTGGCGGTTCTGGTGTCTATGACATCGAGATGGACAGGCCCAAATGGAAAACGGTGAAGAGCCCGTGGGGCAAGCCGTCCGATCAGGTTCGGGTGGGCGAGATCGCCGGGCTACCCGTAGTGTTTCTGCCGCGCCATGGCCGGGGCCATGTTTATTCGCCGACCGCCATCAACTACCGCGCCAACATCGATGTGATGAAGCGCATGGGGGTTACCGATCTGGTTTCACTCTCGGCTGTCGGCTCGCTGAAAGAGGAGCTGGCGCCGGGAACTTTCGTGCTGGTCGATCAGTTCATCGACCGCACTTACGCCCGGGAGAAAAGCTTCTTCGGCACCGGTTGCGTGGGCCATGTGCCATTTGCCCATCCGGTGTCGCCAGCTTTGCAGGATCGGGTTGAGGCAGCCCTCAAAGCGGAGAAAATCTCTTACACGCGTGGCGGCACCTATGTGGTGATGGAGGGGCCGCAGTTTTCCACGCTAGCGGAGTCACGGCTCTATCGCTCGTGGGATGCGGCGGTCATTGGCATGACCAACATGCCGGAAGCCAAACTCGCACGCGAAGCCGAGATTTGTTACTGCACGGTGGCGATGGTGACTGACTATGACTCGTGGCACCAGGAGCATGGTGAAGTCGATGTCAGCAAGGTGATCGCCGTGCTCAACGCCAATTCCGGCAATGCCAGGCGGCTGGTGAGCGCCATTGCCAGGGATTTTCCGCGTATGCACCAGCCGTGCCCCGCCGGTTCCGACCGCGCACTTGATCACGCCATCATGACTTCACCGGCAAAGCGCGACAAGAAACTGGTGGCCAAGCTCGATGCCGTCGCCGGGCGCGTACTGGGCAAAGTGAAACAGCGCTAGGCTTATGGTGCCTTGGCGGCGCGGGCGGTGCGGGTTTTCTTGGCCAGGACCAGCTTGACGAAAGGATGTTGCATCAGGCGATATTGTTCGGCGGCATCGAAAGCATCGTGCTTCCTGGTGCAGGATTTGCGCATCGTGTCCCACAGCTTGATGGCGCGTGTTTCGGCGGTATTGCAAGCAGCCGCCCGAATGGCCCGCACCTGGGTCTCAAGTTCCTGAGCGCAGCCGAGCCAGATCGAGCGATGAGTTTCCTCGTGACGCTTGAGAAACTGGGCAAACTGCCGCCACCTTGACCTGTCGGTCCCTGTCAAAGCCTTTTCGTTCTTGATCCGCGGCAGGCGGATGACGAAGTCGATTTTCAGGCGGTAGTTTTCGATCACGCAGCTCTTGGCCTGAATGAGCTTGCCATTCAGCCATGAGGTAGCCGAGGTTGCCGCATAGGCCTTGGCGCCGTTGACATGAGGGCCACGGCGCAGCATGGCGTTGTAAATTTCGCCAGCGGTGTTGCCACTGATTGCATAGTAGGTGTATTTTGTGGTGCTCAGCGGACGCGCGTCAGCGGTGGCCGACAGAATCAAGAAGCAGAACAAGCCCGTCAACAGACGCTGGATCATCACAAAGCTTCCTGATTGATGAGGCCCAAGTATTGGCTGGCGTTTTTTCAGGGTCAAGCGGGAAACGATTGATTGCAACCGGCACCCCTTGCCCGAAACCCGGCGCTGTCGCATAGTCGCGGTTGCAGCAAGGCTGCAATGCCTTGCGCACAGGCAA
>JANLWG010000111.1:0-14341 GCA_031364405.1 Hyphomicrobiales bacterium | reverse complement strand
AGCCGTATCAGGATTGGACGATGCGCGAAACGATCTCGAACACGTCGGGCGAAGGATTGGGAAGCGCCAGGATTCGGCGGAGATGGAGTTCGGCCGCGTCGCGGCGGACCGCGTCGAACATCCGCCAGCTCCTGAATCCTGTGGCAAGCCTGGCGGCTACCTGCGGATTAGTGGCATCCAGCCGGAAGATCGTGTCGGCCACCACCCGGTAGCCTTCGCCATCGGCAGTGTTGAAGCCCGCAACATTGCCCGATGTAAGACCGCCGATCAGGGCATACACACGGTTGGGCGTGCTGTAGGTGAAATCGGGATGCGACAGCAGCCGTTCGACGCGCGCCGCAGCCGCCGGGTCTTTCGCTTGGGCCTGCAGCATGAACCACTTGTCGACAAGCAGGTGATCTCCGGCGTGGCGCATGTGGAATGTTTCGAGTGCTGACTCACGCTCTGGCACTTCGACCTGAACAAGCGCACTCAGCGCATTGATTTCCGCCGTCATGTTGTGGGGTGCCGCCAGTTCAGTCATGGCAAGTTTCACGCCACTGCGCACATCGCCTTGCAGGATCAGCTGCAGTGCCGCCGATCGCAGATTGCGCCGCGCGGTTCCGGCGGGATCGGGCCTGTAGTTGCCGGACTCGGCGGTGGCGATCCAAACATCGCGCAGCACCTTGCCAAGCCGGACACCCAGCGCTGCCCGAACACTGTCACGTGCGGCGAGAACCGCATCGGTGTCAACATCCTTTCCGATCGCCGCCGCGATATCGGCCTCGGGCGGCAGGTTCAGCATGAGAGCCTTGAACGCATCATCATTGGATGGATCGGTAAGCAGTTTCTCCAGTGCTTCGGCATAGCGATCGAGCTGTGCCGCCGGAGCCATCCCGCCAATCGCCGAGAGGATAAGTTCACGGCTGCGTATCTGGCCTGCCTCCCACCGGTTGAAACTGTCGCGGTCGTTGGCCATGAGGAACAACTGGTCGTCGGCAGAACTGTTGATCGTGAGGTTGACCGGTGCCGAGAAGCCACGATTGAGCGAAACAACCGGACGCATGGCGATGTTCCGGAACCGAAACGTTTTCTTTTCCTCGGTCAATTCGATGAGCGGCGAATTGAGTGCACCCACACCTTCGAGATCAAGTGCCATGTCTTCGCCATCAGGCCCAACCAACCCGATGCCCAGCGGAATGTGCAGCGGTTGCTTATCCACCTGACCCGGTGTCGGCAACGTCTTCTGCTCAAGATTCAGATCGAAGGTCTGCCGTTGTTCATTGTATATCCCGTCAGCGATGAGCTGCGGCGTTCCGGCTTGCTCATACCAGCGGGAGAATTGCGAGAAGTCGCGGCCTGATGCATCGGCCATGCAGGCGATGAAATTTTCAACCGTCGCCGCCTCGCCGTCATGGCGCGCGAAATAGAGGTCCATCGCCTTGCGAAACGCCGCCTCGCCGATGAGCGTCTTCATCATGCGGCAGAGTTCAGCGCCTTTTTCGTAGACGGTCGCCGTGTAGAAATTATTGATCTCGATATAGGAGGAGGGCCGCACCGGATGGGCCAGTGGTCCTCCGTCCTCGGGGAACTGCCGGGCTCTCAGTGTCTTCACATCGGCAATGCGCTTGACGGCACGCGAGCGGATGTCAGAGGTGAATTCCTGATCGCGGAAAACCGTAAGACCTTCCTTGAGGCAAAGCTGGAACCAGTCGCGGCAGGTGATGCGATTGCCTGTCCAGTTGTGAAAATATTCGTGCGCGATGATCGCTTCGATATTCACAAAGTCGGCATCGGTCGCGGTTGAGGGCAGGGCCAGAATGTATTTGTCGTTGAAAATGTTGAGGCCCTTGTTTTCCATCGCACCCATGTTGAAATTGGAAACGGCGACGATGTTGAAGACATCGAGGTCATACTCGCGCCCAAACGCCGTTTCATCCCAGCGCATGGAGGTCTTGAGCGACTCCATGGCCCAGGCGCAACGGTCTTCCTTGCCTTTCTCGACATAGATGCCGAGCCTCACGCTGCGCCCCGACATGGTTTTGAAAGTGTCGTGAACCCCCGCCAGATCGCCGGCCACCAACGCAAAGAGATAGGACGGCTTCGGGAACGGATCGTTCCACACGGCGAAGTGCCGGCCCGTGCCGGGAATATCCCCCGATTGCGCGGCATTGCCGTTGGAAAGCATGATTGGCATTTCCGATTTTGGCGCTTCCATGCGCACGCGAAAACGCGCCATCACATCGGGACGGTCGCAAAAATAAGTGATTCGCCGGAAACCTTCAGGCTCGCACTGCGTGCAATACATGCCGTTCGACATATAGAGCCCCGACAACTCGGTGTTGGCCGTGGGGTTGCACAGATTGACGATTTCAAGGGTGAACGGCGCTTGCGGAACCTGTGCGATGGTAAGTGCTGTTTCGGAAATTGTGTATGCCGCTGCACCGAGCGCCGTGCCATCGATCGACACCGACAGGAGCTCGATCTTCTCGCCATCGAGAACCAGCGGCACGTGGCGCGCCGCACTGCCGGGATTGGGCCGCATCGCCAGCCGTGATGTGATTTTGGCGGCATCGGGATCAAGCTGGAAAAGCAGATCGGCGCTGTCAATCAGATAGGGAACCGGTTTGTAGTCCTTGAGTTCGATTGACGGCGGTGTTTCTGGGCGCATGTGCTGGGATTACCTGGTGAGTGATGTGCATATCTTAAAGCCCATGAGCCGCGACTTTGTCAAAGCCGTTGGAAGCGATTCGCCCGGAATGGCGAAATGTCGATATTGCTCCGATGGCCGATCATCAATTCACTGATGAGACGGCCCGTCGTTGGCCCCCAGGTGAGCCCCATGTGGCCGTGGCCAAAACCATACCAGACATTGGACGCATGGCGCGCTGGCCCGATGACCGGTAAAGAGTCTGGCGTGCCGGGACGCCGCCCCATCCAGCGGGTGGTTGCCTCATCGGGTTCGCGCATTGCCGGGAAAACCCCCTTGAATATCTTCCACAAGGCATCGGCGCGGGCATAATTGGGTAGCGCTTCGAGGCCGGCAAATTCATCGGTGCCGGCAAGCCGCAAACCCATTTCCATCGGCGTCGCGGCACCAGGAGTTCTGGCATAGGTAATGGAGCGCGACAGGGAGATGCCGGAGTTGGGCAACACCATATGATAACCGCGCTCAGCTTCCAGCAGCACATGCTCGCCAAGTTGCTTGGCGAGCGTGTGTGAATAGGCTCCAGCACAGATCACCAACCGGTCCAGCGCATGCACAGTGCCAGATTTCAATTGAAGCTGCGTCGCTTTGCCATCCTGCGTTTCAATCCTGGTTACCTCGTCAGAGAATATGACGCCGCCATTGCGCACAACTTCGGCGGCGATGGATTTCACCACCCGCTCGGGGTTCTTTACGAAATACCAACCGCCATGAAACGCGCCGTACTGAACATGCGGTGAAATGGCAGGCTCCAATTCACGCACCTCATTGCCTGATAGCCGTTTTGTCTGGTAACCATACGTACTTTTTGCGGCGCGTTCCGAAGCTTCAGCGGCGAATTGCCGTTCATTGTCATAGACCCGCAGCGTGTCTTGATAGGTAATCAAGTCGGCGGTTCGAGCAGCCTTCAACAAAGTTTCAAAATCGCTGATAACCCGCAGTCCGAGATTGGCGCGAGCTTCAGTTATTGCTTTCACGCGGGCTGGCATTGCATTGCGGCCAGCCGCCAGAAACCACGGCAAGGCCTTCGGCAGATGGGACCACCGGATGGTGAGCGGGCCCAACGGGTTCATCAGCCAGCCGGGAATTTTAAGGAGGATGCGCGGATGAATGGGTGGCACCACTTCCGCAAATGCAAGGCCTCCTGCATTGCCGAACGAGCAACCCTCTCCGGGTGGAACACGGTCAATCACTGTCACCTGGAAACCTGCCCGCTGCAGAAAGGCTGCGGTCGAAATACCGATAATCCCGGCACCGATGATGGTGGCATGTGGAGGTGTCATGGGTAATCTTGCCTATTGTTCTCAGTCCCTGTCTAGTGGCATCGTTGCCTGATGACCAGTATTTAAGGAGTGCGGCATGATCAGAACCGGTGAACAGTATCGCACCTCGCTCCGCGATGGCCGCGAAGTATGGATCAATGGCGAGCGTGTCAAGGATGTAACCCGCCATCCGATGTTCAAACCGCTGGTCGATATTCGCGCCCGCATTTACGATATGCAGCACGAAGTCGCGACCCGCGATATTATGACCCATGAGGAACATGGCGAACGCTTCGCCATTGGAAATCGTCTGCCTTTCGAGCAGAAGGACTGGACCGACAAGCGCAAGGCGGTCGATACGGTGATGTATGAGATCGGCGGCGTCGTCACCCGCGTTGGTGATGAGACCATTGGCGAGATGTGGTCCCTGTGGGATGGCAAGGACATTCTGAACGAAATCGATCCGCGCTTTGCCGCCAACATAGAGCGCCATATTCAGGAGGCGATCAAGCACGACCCCTTCCATGTTTCGGCCAACACCGATCCCAAGGGCGACCGCTCCAAACGTCCGCAGGATCAGGATCCCGATATGCTGGTGCATGTGGTGAAGGAGACCGATGCCGGCATTGTGATTCGCGGCGCCAAGTATGAAACGGCCGCCGCCTATGCCAATCAGGCTTTCCTCAAGCCCACCATAGCCAATTGGGGCGATGCCAAGCTATCGGAATATGCAGTGGGCTGTATCGTCAAGATGAATGCGCCGGGTGTCAAACACATTTGCCGCACCGGCTTCACCGGCCGCACTCCCGAACGCGACTATCCATTATCGAACAAGTTCGATGAAGTCGACACCATCGTCATCCTTGATAATGTGCTGATCCCATGGGAGGATGTGTTGTTCTACCAGCACACCCGTGCCGCCGCATTCATCCGCCAGACACTGCACCGCTATTCGGCATTTCCCTTCGTGCAGCGCACGCTCTCCTATGCCGATCTCATCATCGGCGCGGCTCTGTGGAATGCCAGGCAGACCGGCCTCGACAAGCAGCAGGCAGTGCAGGAAAAATTTGCCGATCTGGCGATCTGGCGTGAAGGTATCAATGCCCATTTGACCGCGGCGGTCGCCACGGGCGAGAAGAGCCCCAACGGTTTGCTGATGCCAAACCAATCGCTGCTGATGACCGGGCGCTGCCACGCCCTCAACAATCTGCCGAAGATGATGCACATCGCCCGCGAATTATGTGGCGGCCAGATTTGCGTGACGCCTGACGCGGCGGTGTTCGAGCATCCCGAGACGAAAAAATGGATGGACAAATATTATACCATCAACGACGAATGGGTGGCCGGCGACCGCCGCAAGCTTCTGGTGCTGGCGCGCGATCTGCTGAATTCCGATTACGCCGGCCACCGGCTGACTTTCCAGCTTTTCGCCCAGTCGCCGCCATTCGCCCAATCGGCCGCTGTCTATCGAAACTTCGATTGGAACAGCACCTTGAAATTTGCCCAGAAAGCCGGTGGACTTTCTGATAATATCTGGAGCGTCAAAAAACAGGCAGCCGAATAATGACCGCGCATAAGAGAGTTCGACCATTCAACACCAAGGACACCTACCCCGAGCAGAAGCTCGACAATGATCTGTGCCAGGCGGTGGTAGCAAAGGGCACTATGGTGTTTGTGCGCGGACAGGTCTCGCAGGATTTGGACTCTCGTCAATCATTATATTCAGGCGATGCCACCCAGCAGACCGCGAAAACCATGGCCAATATCAAGTTGCTGATGGAAGAATCCGGTGGCCACATGGACCATATCTGCCGCATTGTGGTTTATCTCACCGATATTCGCTACCGTCAGGATGTTTATCGTGAGATGGGCAAGTGGTTGAAGGGGGTATTTCCGTGCTCAACGGGACTTGTCATCACCGCGCTGGCGCGTCCCGAGTGGCTAGTTGAAATTGAGGTAACAGCAGTGATCCCGGACTGAAGCCATGACGTTTTCAATTGCCGGCCGCTGTGCCAAGTCGGGTGCCTTCGGTGTCGCCATTACGACGTCTTCAATCGCTGTCGGTGCCCGTTGTCCTCACGTGCGGGCCGGTGTGGGTGCGGTTGCCACGCAGAATGTCACCGATCCAAATCTGGGCCCGATGCTGCTTGATCTGATGTCTCAGGGAATGAGTGCAAGGGAGTCAATTGATTCAATAATCATGGATCGGCCGTTCATCGAATACCGCCAACTTACGGCGGTCGACCGCCAAGGCAATTCGGCGAGTTTTTCCGGAAATCACATTCTGGGAACCTACAGTGTATCAGAACAGCGTGACTGTGTGGCGGCGGGAAATCTTTTGAAGTCACCGTCACTGCCAAAGACGATGACTGATGCCTTCGCCGCAAATGAGACCCAACATCTGGCGGAGCGTTTGTTGCGGTCGCTTGAGGCGGGCCTCGCATCGGGTGGTGAGGAGGGGCTGGTTCATTCGGCAGCACTCATCGTCCATCACCAGCAGGCCTTTCCACTCGTGAGCCTGCGCGTCGATTGGGACGACGAAGATCCAGTCCGTGTACTGAGGAAACTGTGGGAAGACTACAAACCGCAAATGAGCGCATACCTGCAACGCGCCCTCGATCCAACAAGTGCCCCAAGTTACGGGGTGCCAGGGGACCCCTAAGCCGAAAGCTTCTCCACCAACCGCTCAAGCATCTTGTCGCAGGCCGCCAGTTGTGCCTCGCTCACATACTCGTTTGGTTTGTGAGCCACCGCGATACTGCCGGGACCGCAGACCACGGCGGGGATTCCCAAGACTTTCTGGAACAGACCGCCTTCCGTGCCGAAGGTGATCTTGCCGGTGGAATTGCCGCCGGTGAGCGAATGCACGAACTTGACCGCCTCACTGTCAACCGGGGTATCAAGCGCTGGATAGCTCTGCAACTCGGCAAACTCAAAACGCGCATCAGCAAAGACCCGGCGATAAGACGCCGCCACTTTGTCGGCCGCGGCCGTGATCCTGGCAACAATTGCCGCTGCATCGTCCTTGGGCAAATAGCGAATTTCAAAATCGAACGTGCAACGGTTCGGTACGATGTTCATGACTTCGCCGCCCACAATCTTGCCCACATGCAGCGTTGTGTAGGCGACTTCGTAGTCGCCATCTCGGGGTCCATGTTCGGCGATGTGCCGCTGCAGGGCGCGAATTTCGCCAATGAGGTCGGCGGCCATGTAAATGGCATTGACACCGATCGGTGCCAGACTTGAGTGCGCCTCAAGCCCGTGCGCGGTGACCCGGAAACCGAGCTTGCCCTTGTGGGCCGTCACCGCCTGCATCAGTGTCGGTTCGCCAATAATGCACAGTCGCGGACGCACCGGCGCATCCTGCAAGATATCGAGTAGCCTCCGCACTCCCACACAGCCGATTTCTTCGTCATAGGAAAATGCAAGGTGGATCGGCGTTTTGAGGGGAATTTTTACAGCCCGCGCTGCCATGGCCAGGCAGCAGGCGATGAAACCTTTCATGTCGGCGCTGCCCCGGCCATAGAGATTGCCGTCGCGCCGGGCGAGTTTGAACGGGTGAGATGTCCACGCCTGGCCCTCGACAGGTACCACGTCGGTATGCCCCGAAAGCACGACGCCTGGTACGTCCGCGGGCCCAATCGTGGCCCACAGATTGGCCTTGCCGCCATCTTCGCTATGAACCAATGCCGGTGCAATACCGATCGATGAAAGCAGGTCCTGAACATATCCAATAAGGTCGAGATTGCTGTCACGGCTTACAGTAGGGAAGGCAACGAGGTCTTCGAGAATATCAAGGGAGCTACGCATGAGGCTGAATGTCACGGCTAAAAATAAATGTCAAAGCAGAACCGCTTGACTTGAATCAAGAAAGTAGGCGGCGTTCTGAGTTGGACATAGCCAACATGGTGGCTTTGGCCATCGTGCGAGCGGGTGAGGGACTTGAGAAAGCCAGCTGCCGCTTCGTTCCCCCCTTTCCCTGACCCTCCCCACTCAATACCTAGCTGCCCAATGTGATGGAAGGAAACCTCGTGGCGGGCGGGGTATTGCGGCTACGATGGCAGCGTACCACGCCGTCGATCACCACCATGCCGATGCCGGGAAGATCGCCCAATCGCACGCTGTCGAGCAGCGTCGGGCCGGCTGAGTGCTGGGCTCTGTCCATCACTACGAAATCCGCCGCACGCCCAACTTCAATGAGGCCACAATCGAGTTTCCGCATGCGTGCAGTGTTGCCGGTGGCAAAACAGAACGCCAGTTCAGCCGGAATATCGCCAAGCGCCGACAGCATCGAGACCATGCGCAGGATGCCGAGCGGCTGCACACCCGAACCAGCCGGCGCATCGGTGCCGAGGATCACCCGCTCCAACTGCTTCATCTCACCGGCGATCCGCAAGGTATAGAGCGCCGCACGCTCATTGCCATTATGCACAATTTCGAGACCGCGCTTGCAGCCCTCGCAGATACAGCGGATCTGTGTATCAGGCAGGGCCGTGTGGCCACCGTTGATATGGCCGATCACATCCGTATCGGCTTCAAGCACCACATCCTTGTCAATGAGGCCGGAGCCGGGGATCGATGGTCCGCCAGTGTGAATGGTGCTCTGGATACCGTATTTGCGGGCCCAGGCGACCATGCGCCTGGCCGTCGGCCCGTCCTTCACGCCACCCAGGCCCACTTCGCCAAGAAGTGTGACGCCGGCGTCCGCCAGATCCTTGAAATCCTGCTCGCTCATATCGGGTTCAATGCAAGGAGCGCCAGCGTGAACCTTTACGCCGGAGGGACGGAAGTTCGCGAACATGCGTTGGGCACTGATGGCAAGAGCCTTGAGACCAACGATATCGCGCGGCCGCCCCGGCGTGTGAACTTCACCAGCGGAAATCATCGTGGTTACGCCGCCGTTGAGGCTGGAATCAATCCAGCCCAACTGGTTCTGGCGCGGCGTCCAATCACCTGCCACCGGGTGCACATGACTATCGATCAGACCCGGTGTTACGGTCGAACCATTGGCATCGATCACCGTGGTGGCGCCATCTGAATCCAAATCCTTGGCCCGGCCCACGGCTGAAATTTTTCCGTTAATGGCAACGATGGTATCGGCATCGAGTATGGGGCGCTCCATTGCACCTGACAGGATGAGGCCGATATTGCGGATCACCAGTTTTTGTGGACCGTTGGATGTCGCGGCTGCTTCGTGGGCCATGTCTATTTCCCTATCTGTGAACACCAATGTAGCGCTCGAGTGGCGTGGGGTTTCGAGCGAGGTCACGGGCTGGCGCCTCATGCCGGATAGCCCCATTTTCCATGAGCAAAATGCGGTCGCAAACCTTGAGCGCCGATTTGACCCGCTGTTCCACCAGCACGACGGCGACGCCGCGTTGCTTGAGTTCCACCAATGTGCCGAGAAGCCTATCGATTATTTCCGGCACCAGGCCCTCGCTGGGTTCATCGAGCAAGATGAGTTTTGGTCCAGTGCACAACGCCCGCGCCATGGCCAGCATCTGCTGCTCGCCGCCACTGAGTGTGCCGGCGCGTTGCTTGAGCCGTTGCTTGAGCACTGGCAGTAGCTGCAGCACGCTGTCGAACACTTGAGGACCACTGCCGTGAACCGCAAGACCCATGCGCAGATTTTCCTCGACAGTCATGCCATTGAACAGGCGCCTGCCTTGCGGCACATAAGCTGCACCCCGCCTCGGAACCTCATGGGCCGGAAGGCTGGTCAGTTCTTCACCATCAAGACGGATGCTGCCATTTCGCGGTTTCAGTAATCCCATGATGGTGCGGAGTGTCGTCGTCTTGCCGGCACCATTGCGCCCCATGAGGCCGACTATCTCGCCCGCTGCCACTGTAAATGATAAGTCATGCAGCACCTGTGCCGCGCCATGAAATGTATCGATGCGCGAGAGTTCCAGCATCATTGCCCCAGATAAGCTCGCTGCACGGCGGGATGTTGCTCGATCTCGACGGGCGTACCCTCGGCAAGAATGATGCCCCGATCCATCACTGTGATCTTATCCGCCAGTTCAAGAACCACCTTGAGATTGTGCTCTATTAGCAGAATTGTGGTATCGCGCGACACTGCGCGGATCAATTCGCAGAATGCCGCGATCTCGGCTGGAGCGAGGCCCTGGGTTGGTTCGTCGAGAATCAGCAGTTCCGGCGCCAGTGCCAGCGCCATTGCCAATTCCAGCAGGCGTTGATGGCCATAGGGCAGCACGCCCGCCAGCCGATCCGCCTCGTCCACCAAACCCACGCGCCCGAGTGCCTGCGCGACGGCGTACGAAATGGCTCTCTCACCCGTTTTCGCCAGCAGTCGTTGCGCTGCCAGTGCCACATTCTCATAGCAGGTGAGATTGCGGTAGATGCTGGTGATCTGAAACGTATAGACGATGCCGCGCTGTACACGGGCCCATGAAGGTTTTCTGGTGATGTCCTCTCCCTTGAAGAAAATGTCGCCGGTTGACGGAGTAATCCGCCCACTGATCATACCAACAAGGGTCGTTTTGCCAGCGCCGTTTGGCCCGATAATAGCGCGCACCTCGCCCTTGGCCACTGCAAGTGAAACATCGTTGACGGCGGCAAGGCCACCATAGTGCCGCGACAGGTTGTGTGCAAACAGCAGGTTCATGGCAGCCATTTCAACCAGTGGGCCCGCACAAGTCCCGCAATACCTTTGGGAAACCACAAAGTGAGTACCAGCAACGCTGCGCCGACGACGAGCAGGTAGCTTGAGGTGAAGCCACTGGCGATGTCGATCAAATAGAACATGAAGCCGGTGCCGATCAGCGGGCCGATGATGGTTCCGGCACCGCCGAGCAGCGTCCACAGCAGTGGCAATGTCGAATATTGCAATGACGCAAACGATGATCCGACATAGGAGAACAACAGGCAATAGAGCGCGCCGGAAAGCCCGGCGATGGTGCCCGACACCACAATGGCGAGGTAGCGATAGGCGAAAGTATTGTAGCCCAGCATGCGGGTGCGCGGTTCATTTTCGCGGATGGCAATCAGTACCCGCCCGATGGGAGAGCGCACCAGCCACAGACTGGCGAAGAGCGCCGCCGCGAATGACGCAAGCGCCACATTGTATTTGACTGCGGGATCGCTGAGCAAGAACGAGTACCCCAACATCCCCACAGGCCTGACATTGGATAGCACGATGCCCTGATCGCCAAGTGTGATGCTGTTGAAGTAGAGGCTGGACAGGAAAAACGCCTGCGACAGCATCAGCGTGACAATGAGAAATGCCACACCCGTCGTCCGCAACAGGAACACGCCCGCAATCAGCGACAGCGAAAGCCCCGATGCCAGGCCAATGAAAAAGGCAGGAAGCGGATCAATATCAAACCAGTAGACCGCGATGCCTGCGCCATAGGCCCCTGCGGCGAAGAACATGGCGTGGCCAAGGCTCATCAATCCCGTATAACCAAGCAGGACATTGTAACCTATCGCCAGCACCGCATAGACCATGATGCGTGCGGCATTGGCATGATGATAGGCGGGAAGCACGAACTGCAGGGCGAAGAGCAAGAGCACGAGGCCCACATGCAGTGCCAGCGACTTCATGCCGGCTCCTCACGCGCCAGACCTCCGGGCCTGATAATCAGCACAAGGGCCACCAGCAGTGTGGCGATAATCTTTGAAAGCGTGGGTGAGAACATGACCGAGATCATGCCTTCGCCAATGCCAATGATGGCGGCGGCCAACATGGTGCCGCGCAGATTTCCAAGACCTCCAACGATAACGACAATGAAGGAGAGGAGCAGCGGGTCACCACCCATGAGGTAGTGGGCCTGCTGGATTGGCACCACCAGCACTCCGGCAAGGGCCGCCAATCCGGCACCGAGCGCAAAGACCACCGCATAGATGCGCCGGACCGGAACGCCAAAGGCCTGAGCGATCTCGGAATCCATTTGCGTCGCTCGCATATAGAGACCCATGCGCGTTCGCGACAGGAAATACCATGTGGCGGCGATGAGCGCCATGGCGGCAACTATGACAATGAGTTTGTAACCGGAATAGCCGAACCATGGAAACGCCACGCGAAAATAAATCGGCGGCTCGACGGGCCTGGCGTCTGGGCCAAATGTCATCAGCGTTACTTGCTGGGCAAGAAACAGAAATCCCATGGTGGCGACGATGGTGCGTTGGGGATCGTAGTCGATGCGGCGCAGCACCAGCCAGTCGGCAGCAATGGCCAGAGCACCAACGATCAACGGCGCGATAACCAGCGCCGCAAGAAACCCCACGAGCGCACCCCCGCCAATCACGTGAACAATAGCCCAGGCAAGAACAGCGCCGAGCATCACCAATTCTCCATGCGCAATGTTGATGATGCGCATGACGCCAAAAACCAGTGAGAGACCAAGCGCTGTCAGTGCCAGTACCGAAGCGCCGACCGCACCCTCAAGAAAGGCGAGAATAAATTTGGGTCCGAGATCCATGAATTGTGGCAAAGTCTGCACCAGTCATATTTCTGGTGCAGACCCGAACGCAAAGATCAGAGCGTTTGCTTGGTATAATCGGCCGCCACGTCGTACATGCCGTCCTCAACCTTCGTCGTATGAACGACGGTGAGTTTGCCGCCTTCGACTTTGGAGATGAACTGCCGGCCGAAACTTTGGTGGGCCTTGCCGACGAAAGTCTTGGTGCCCTGCGGATAGGCATTGCTCTCATCGAAGCTGGTAACCGCCTCGAGTGCCTCGATGAATTTGGCCTTGTCGTTTCCATCCTTGTAGCCGCTGGCCTCCACGCCCTGTTTGATGGCATAAAGCGACTCCCAGCAGCCGAACATGTGAGAGGCCGTGGAGATATCGCCGGGGTTGGCCGCATCGGCACCATTGTCATCAATACCTACGGCGGTGCGATAGTTCTTGGCAAACTCCGTTGGGAGTCCCGAAGCATAGCGCGGGAAGGCTTCCCATAGATGCGAACCCTCAAGGAATTCGAGGCCCGGCGAAGCGAGATCGACGGCTTCGAGCGAGTCGATAAAGCCAAACAGCTTCGGTCCCTTGCCGCTGAAATATTCGCCAAGTTCGCGCACGAAAGTCAGCACGCCGGGGCCGACCATCACATGATAGATTGCCTCCGTACCCGCCGGTATTTGTGAGAAATATTTGGTGAAACTCGTCTCCGCCGGAGAAATCGCGATCACCGCATTGACCTCACCGCCCGCTTTCTTGGCCGCCTCGGTGAACACATCGCGGTGCTCGTAACCGAACACATAGTCGGGAACGATCATCGTAACTTTCTTGCCGGCGTTGGCCACGATCCACGGTGAAACCGCGTTGACCTGGGCCCGCACATTGGTATTGCCGACCTGAAACACATACCGGTTGAAATTTCCTGCCGCCAAGTCGGAGGTCTCGCTGGCAACCAGCAGCGGCAGCTTGAGTTCGCCAGCCCGCGCCGCCGAGCTTGCCGCCACATGGCTGAACAGCGGCCCGAAGACGAAGTCAGCCTTGTGCTGTGTGGCGAATTTTTCAATCACTTCAGAGGCGCGCTTGGCATCGGTCGCGTCGTCCTCGACAATGAGTTCAATGGGCCGCCCGCCAATGCCGCCCGCATCGTTGATAGTCTTCGCAGCGGCCTTGCTCACCTTGTCATACCAGTGGCCATAGCTTGCACCAATGCCAGTTAGGTGAGCCTGAAGGCCGATCTTGATCGGCGCGGTATCAGCCATTGCCGGTGGAATGAGACTGCCCGCCAGGCTGGCGCCTGCCGCCATCAATACACCGCGGCGGCTGATCGATGCCGGCGCACCCAGTAGAGTTCCATTGCCCATGATTGTTCTCCCTGTTGGCCCAAGCTCAAGCTTGCGGCTTGCTGTACGGACGTTAGTATGCGGAGGAAATTTTTGACAAGTCAAGGGAACGCCGGTGTGGTCTGGAAGCCCAAAATGCACTGTGTGCCTGCCCTCACGTCCTGCGCCGGAATGGCTCTTTGGTCGACACCTGCGGGCGCCCATGCTGGCGAGCGCGGCCAGATCATGTTGCTGCCGACCGGGTTCTATATGTTGGGTGGCGTGCTTGCGGTCTTGGCTTCGGTTATTCTGGTGGGTTCCATGCCAGCTCTCGCTCGCTGGAAAGTCAGGGTGCTGGAATTCAGTTTTTCTGGCACGTGGGCAGGCTGGAAATCCTTACCGAGCATTTTGAGTCTTGCCCTGTTGTCCGTGCTCGTCCTGGCGGGATTATCCGGACCGGGCGATCCAATTTCAAATCCACTACCCGGATTTATCTGGAGCCTGTGGTGGGTGGGTTTCACCTTGCTCTGCCTGCTCTTTGGCAATCTATGGCCATTGTTCAATCCGTGGACGGGTCTCCTGCAAGTCATAACTGCGACGATGGGCAGATATCGTCCACCACTGTGTTATCCCGTTTGGCTTGGCCACTGG
>JANLWG010000413.1:0-3517 GCA_031364405.1 Hyphomicrobiales bacterium | reverse complement strand
CTTGGGAGCACCCTCGACCAGGTCCTTGGCTTCCTTCAGGCCAAGGCCGGTGATTGCACGGACTTCCTTGATCACTTCGATCTTCTTCTCGCCAGCGGCATTGAGCATGACCGTGAACTCGGTCTTCTCTTCAACCGGGGCAGCAGCAGCTGCACCAGCAGCGGCGGCAGCTACTGGAGCCGCGGCCGAAACGCCCCACTTTTCTTCGAGCATCTTCGAGAGCTCGGCAGCCTGAAGAACCGTGAGGTTCGAAAGGTCGTCTACGATTTTGCTGAGATCAGCCATGTTATTTTCCTAACTTTCAGTCGGTTTGTTACAACAGTTTCAGGGCGAACCGTCAGGCGGCAGCCTGTTCCTTGGTGGCATAGGCATTGATCACGCGTGCGATCTGGCCACCAGGTGCAGCCAGCACGCCCGCGATGCGGGTGGCCGGAGCCTGGATAAGGCCGACAATCTTGCCCCTCAGCTGATCGAGCGAGGGGAGTTCCGCGAGAGCCTTGACCGCATTGGCGTCCAGCACGGTCAAGCCGAGCGCTCCGCCGAGGACAACGAACTTTTCGTTTCCCTTGGCGAAGGCAGCCGCGACCTTCGGAGCAGCCACGGGATCGGCGGCGTAAGCCACCATGGTGGGGCCAACAAAAAGGCCCTTGATCCCGCTTGCGTCAGTACCATCAAGAGCAAGCTTGACGAGACGGTTCTTCGCCACCTTCACGGTAGCGCCCGCCTGGGACATCTTGTTACGCAGGTCATTGACCTGGTTCACAGTCAGTCCCTTGTTGTGGGCCACAACGATAACGCCGGTGGTTTTGAACACCGTGTTGAGCGTTGCGACGAGCTCTTTTTTCTCAGCTCTTTCCACGTGTTTTCTCCTAAATGGCGCGCCACCCTTAAGTGGACACGCCGTTGGACCAACCGCTCAAACCACACCAGCACATGGCAGGCGAGGCTTCAGCGGCGCTCACGTGCCTGTCCCCCCGTTTCCTTGTGGAAAACGAGGTCTTGAGGTCCAAACCGACTTGAGCCCCCGTATATGGGGACCGAATTCCGTTTTGACACCCATCTCATGCAGGCTTGGCGGTTTAAGCGAGGATCTCCCTCACGCCTGCAATCTCGGACAGGTAACCCAAGGTCTTAGAGACCCTGGCTAACCAATTGAGGAATCTTGTAATTTCCTCAACTAGAAACGCGTTATACCAATCAGGCCGAAGCGGTTACGCTGGCCAGATCAAGTTTCAAGCCTGGACCCATGGACGAAGAAATAGACAATTTCTTGACATAGGTGCCTTTGGCCGCCGGCGGCTTCGCCTTGATAACAGCATCGACGAAGGCGCGGATATTGCCGGCGATCTGCGCCTCGGTGAAGCTCGCTTTGCCGATGCCTGCCTGCACGATACCGGCCTTTTCGACGCGAAATTCGACAGCACCACCCTTGGCGGCGGCGATCGCGGCGGTCACATCCATGGTCACCGTGCCGACCTTGGGGTTGGGCATCATGCCGCGCGGACCCAGAACCTTGCCAAGACGGCCGACCAGACCCATCATGTCGGGTGTCGCGATACAGCGGTCGAAATCGATGGTGCCTTTGCTGACGATCTCAAAAAGGTCTTCGGCGCCGACGACGTCGGCACCCGCCTTCTTGGCTTCCTCTGCCTTGGCACCCTTGGCGAACACACCAACCCGAACCGTGCGGCCCGAACCATTGGGCAGCGCGCAAACACCGCGCACCATCTGGTCCGAGTGGCGCGGATCGACACCCAAATTCATCGCCAGCTCAATGGTCTCGTTGAACTTGGCGTTGGCCCGTTCCTTGATCAGCTTCACCGCCTCGTCGAGGCTGTAGAACTTGCTGCGGTCAAGGCCAGTCATATTCTTTGCAATGCGCTTTGACATCAGCTTACTCCACTACCTGCAGGCCCATTGACCGGGCCGAACCGGCGATCTCGCGGGCGGCGGCATCAACATCGCGCGCATTCATACCTTTGAGCTTCTGCTCGGCGATTTCACGGCACTGGGCCATGGTCACCGTTCCGGCGCTGACCTTGCCGGGCTCCTTGGAGCCAGCCGTGATCTTGGCTGCCTTCTTGAGGAAGAATGACGCGGGCGGCGACTTCATCTCGAAGGTGAAGGATTTATCCTGGAAGGCGGTGATGACCACCGGAACCGGCGAACCGGGCTCCATCTTCTGAGTGGCGGCATTGAACGCCTTGCAGAATTCCATGATGTTGAGACCGCGCTGACCGAGTGCGGGGCCGATTGGCGGAGACGGATTTGCCTGTCCCGCCGGCACTTGCAGTTTTATGTAGCCGACGACTTTCTTAGCCATTTGTCTTCCCTCTTCAGAGGTTAGTGGTAGGGCTCACGCCTTCCACATGGTTTGCGTTGTGTCCTCTCCGGTTCAGTGGAGAGGAAATTCTACCGGATCTTTTCGACCTGGCCGTACTCGAGTTCGACAGGCGTTGGCCTGCCGAAGATGGACACGGCGACTTTGAGCCGTGACCGTTCTTCATCGACTTCCTCAACCTGCCCGGAGAAGGAAGCAAAAGGGCCATCGGCGACGCGAACCTGTTCGCCGACTTCGAAACTGATGGTTGCCTTCGGGCGTTCGATGCCCTCGGCCACCTGATTGAGAATGCGCGAGGCCTCGGCATCGGTAATCGGGATCGGCTTGTTATCCGATCCGAGGAAGCCTGTCACCTTCGGTGTGTTCTTGATCAGATGAAAGGCCTGATCGGTCATTTCCATCTTGACCAGAACATAGCCGGGGAAGAACCGCCGCTCGCTCTTGATCTTGCGGCCGCGGCGGACCTCGATGATTTCCTCCGTCGGCACCAATACCTGTTCGAACAGCTCGCCCAATCCTTTCTGGACCGCCTGTTCCTTGATCGATTCGGCCACCTTCTTCTCGAAGTTCGAGTAGGCGTGAACGATGTACCAGCGCTTCGTCATGTATCTGTTGCCTGTCCGCCGGTTAAAGCCTGAAAAGTATCTTGTCGATACCTGTCTTCAACAGGAAGTCGACGATGAGAAAGAAGATGGAAGCGAACGTCACCATGACCATCACCATGACAGTCGAGATCATCGTCTCCTTGCGCGACGGCCAGCTGATCTTGGCGGCTTCCTCGCGAACCTGCTGGATGAACGTGAACGGGTTGGTCTTGGCCATCTTGCTTCCTTGTTCTCACTCAACCCAAACGCTAAACCGGTTACCACTTGCGTGGGTCTTGCGGTAATTGGCAGGGGCAGAAGGGCTCGAACCCTCGGCCTGCGGTTTTGGAGACCGCCGCTCTACCAACTGAGCTATACCCCTATCAGGTGTCAGGTGTCAGATATCAGGTGTCAAGTAAAGGACTTCAACAGCCTGATACCGGGCACCCCATTTATTCCACAATCTTGGCGACGACGCCGGCGCCGACGGTGCGGCCGCCTTCGCGGATGGCGAAGCGCAGCTTTTCTTCCATGGCGATGGGCGTAATCAGCTCAACGTCAAACGATATATTGTCGCCCGGCATCACCATTT
>JANLWG010000396.1:0-30207 GCA_031364405.1 Hyphomicrobiales bacterium | reverse complement strand
CCTGCCGATCGAAACACGGCACGACGAAACCTATAATTTTCGCTTTCGCCCCAATCACGGTTTTGGCCTGCAGCTGGTGCAGCGTGAAGACGGCAAAGTTGGCGAGGCCTACCACATTGCCGATGGATCGACGATCATCCTCGACAAGGGCTATCACCCCTGCGTGGCGGCACCGGGATACGAGATGTACTACTTCACCATTCTCGGCGGCTTGAGCCAACGTCCATTGGTGCAGTACTTCCAACCCGCCCAAGCCTACCAGGTGGAAACCATCCCCGGCATCAAGGACATGATCGCGAAGTTCAAATGACGGTTGCCACTCTTACCGAAGTGCTTGAGCCGGCAATGCGCCACAATTATGCCGTCGCCGGTCTGGTCGTGCTTGGCTGGGAAGATGCGCGCGCCTATGTCGAGGCGGCCGAAGAGACCGGCATTGCGGTGATCCTGCAGGCGGGGCCGGGCTGCCGCCGATATACGCCGGTTGCGGTTCTTGGAAAAATGTTCCGCACTCTCGCGGAGCAGGTGCACGTGCCGGTGGTCTGTCATATCGATCATGCCTATACGATCGAGGAATGCAGCGAGGGAATTGACCATGGCTTCACCTCTGTGATGATCGACGGTTCAAAGCTGGAGATCGGCGCCAACATCGCGCTCACCGCAAAGGTGGCCGAGAAGGCGCATCGCGCTGGAGTTTCGGTGGAGGGCGAAGTTGGCATTGTTGGCTATGCCAGTGGTGCCGCCTCGGCCATGACGTCGCCCGAGGATGCCCGCCGGTTCGACCGCGAGAGTGGTGCGGACGCATTGGCCATCTCAATCGGGAACGTGCATCTCAGCACAGAGAAAACATCCGGTATCGATTTTACGGCACTGCGCAGGATCGAGGCTGTCACCCGGCTTCCGCTGGTGCTTCATGGCGGCAGCGGAATTCCCGTCGGCGTTCGCCAGCGTCTGGCCCGCGAGAGCCGTGTCAAGAAGTTCAACATCGGCACTGAACTTCGCATGGCCTTCGGGCGCGCACTGAGAAAATCACTGGCCGATCATCCGGAAAGTTTTGACCGCATCCAGTTGCTTGGCGAAACCATCGCTCCGGTGAAAGAACAAGCCAAGGCTATACTGATGGCGCTGGCGGCACGATAGCGCCAAACCGGCTGAAACATTTGTCAGTCAATGCCGTACTGAGTCTTCTTGCCCATTCGGCTGCTCCCGCGCCGTCCGCAATAAAGTCCTGACGGAGCTCGACGAGGACCGAGTCGAGACCGCGGTCCTCACCGTGGACGGGCACAGTATAGTCACTTTTATCGTCGATCTGGTAAGGCTGGTTTTCAGCGATCATCGCGGCCTCGCCACCGAGGGCATTGGCGAGGGCCGTGCCGAATGATTGCGAACGGCGAAACAGGATGCCGGCATGCCAGGGACGTGGGACATTCTTGTAAACCGGAGTAAAACTGTGAACGCCTATGATGATTGTGGGTTTCCCACCGGCTAGGCGGGCATCGAGAAGTCTCGCCAGGCGAGTTTGAAATGGCACGAAGTAATTATCGATCCGGTGCTGCACTTCTTCATCCGGGAGATTGATATTTCCCGGAATCACCGTGGCCTCGCTGATCCGCGGAATCGACGTTGCACTGCGCGGCGGGCGGTTGAGATCGATGAGAAGCCGCGAATAATTGGCGAGAATAAGTGACGCATCGAGATGCTCGCTCAAACGCAGCGCCACATTCCCAGCCCCAATGTCCCAGGCGATGTGGCGGGTCAATTCTGTTTCGGGAAGACCCAGCCCCGCATAGCGTGGCGGGATATAGCGCGAGGCATGCTCGCAAACCAGGACATAGGGCGATGAACCTTCCTCGTTGAAAAGACGAAAAGCTTCCATCAGTAAATTCCCGCGTAACGCTGGCACATGGCTTCGCCCACATCGCTGCCAGCCAGTTTCAACTCCATGCGCTTCATGCCGGTATAAGTCTCAAGCGCGACAGGATCGAACCACGATGTGACTACTTTGTCCGCCAGCAAAGCTGCCAGCGCATCTGCGAGCGAGGATGGCAGGCGGCGCAGGCCAAGGGCTGCTCTTTCGTTTTCACCAAGCAAGGCTGGATCGCCGGAGAAAATTGGTGGTGCGGCAAGCCCCGCCCTGATGCCTTCAAGCCCGGCCCTCACCATGACAGCAAGAGCTAGATGCGGACAGGCGGTAGCATCGGCCGCACGGTATTCGATGTTGAAGGTCTGCGCCGGATCGCTGGTTCCGATCTGGTTTATCGGGCAAATCCGCAATGATGCCTCGCGGTCGCGGTCGCCGAACCAGGTGTAGCTTGAGCTCCAATGATGCGGCTGCAGACGTAAATAGGAAATGGGGCTGGGTGCTGTAAACGCCACAAGAGCCGGCAGATGGCGGATGATGCCGGCAGCGAAAGAACCAGCCAGTGCCGACACCTGGCCCGGCCTGCTTACGTCATAGGCCGCGGGTCCACCGCTCCGGTCGCGGAAAGAGAAATGCAGGTGAACGCCGTTGCCGACGCCATCGATTGCCGTCTTTGGCGCGAAAGAGCATCGCCATCCCATGTTGCGGGCCAATTCGCGCACCACTTCGCGCACCACGACGGCGCGATCGGCGGCGATCAGGCCAGCCGATGGCGCCACGGTGACTTCGTATTGGTCCCTGCCATATTCCGCGACAAACATCTCGGGCTCGACACCGGCCAGGCGCAGGGCCGCCATCAGGGCGGGGCCGAAGGGATCGGCGCGGCGCAAGGCCTGCAAGGAAAACGCCGGTGCGGCAGGCCAGCCCGCATCGAGTATCTGAAATTCATGTTCGAACGCCGCCACCAGCGAGACACGGGCCTCGCGCTCGAGATCGGCCAGAGCGGTTTTCAGAAAATTGCGCGGGCAGCAAATCCATGGTGTGCCATCGAGTTCGACAATATCGCTGATCACCATGTCGAGATCGGTTGGCGATCCTTGGGGCCGCAAGCGATAGCGCGCGTTGTCATCAGGACGCAGGCGTAGATCGCCAAGCGACCCCCAGGGATTGGGATCGGCAATCAAATCGAAGGGGGTGAGCGACATGTTGGCAGGCATCCAGCCCAGGGTCTTGTTCTGGCCGGCCGTGTAGCTGGAAGCGGCGATGGCGCGGCCCCTGGTGATGCCGGCGTAATCGGTAGTGACAAAGGTCACCAGCTGGTCATGCATTGCGTCCGCGGGGGGCGCTGTCATGGGGCTATCTGGCGGAGGCGGGAAACGACAGTGCCAGTATCGGTCACCCAGCAATAACCGCCGAACGCACGCAATGCCGCATCGTGGCGCTCTTGTGTGTAGGTTGCGCAGGCATCATGCGCCAGCGTGACCAAGTAACCACGATCGGCCGCGTCACGCACCGCCATGTCGACGCATTGATCGGTGACGACGCCCGCCACGATGAGTTTGCCGATGCCGAGATTGCGCAGGACATAATCAATGCTGGTTGAATTGAACACGCCGGAGGAGGTTTTCGGCAGCACGATTTCATTGGCCAGCGGCTTCAATTCATCGATGGGTTGGGCCAGGGGATGGCCTTTGGGGACAAGAATATTCGACAGCTTGTGATCCAGCGAGGCATCGCGGCAATCTTCCGTCAACGCCTCGATGATGGTGTGCATCACCTGAACACCAGCCGCACGCGCGGCCTTGAGGATGCGCTGTTGATTGGCAATCACCATGCTGCGCAGGCGGCGATGGTAATAATGGTTTTCATCCATTTCCGGGTGACCGGGATCGAGCCCGGGCGCGCAAAACATTTTCTGCACATCGACATAGAGAACTGCCGTGTCACCGGCCTGGTAGTTAGTCTCCCGTTTGTCGGCCATCGCCCGTCCCCGCTTTCCGTTGTTGACTGACATATATAAAACTCTGGCACTATTGCCATCAACAATTGTCAGGCCACTGTTTGATGGCGAGGCCCGCCTTGCCTTGTGGAGCCTACCGGCACATAGTTTCCGCAATCATTTCGCGTTATCCGGGGAGAGCATGGCATGGGCACGAAAATTTCATTCAGCCGCCCCGATGGCAAACAGGCCAAGGGCTACCTGGCGAAAACCGGGCAGGCCTATGAGCCTGGCATCGTGGTGATCCAGGAATGGTGGGGATTGCAGGATCAGATCAAGGGCATCTGCGACAGGCTGGCGCTGGCAGGCTACGAAGCCCTGGCGCCTGATCTCTATGCGGGAACCGTGGTGCCCTATCATGACACGGAGGCGGCGGGGCGCGAAATGAACTCGCTCAATTTCATGGAAACGACCGATCAGGTGGTGCGCGGCGCTGTTCAATATCTCGGCAAATCAGGTGCCAAAGTCGGGCTCACCGGATTCTGCATGGGCGGTGCCGTCGCCATTCTCGGTGCGGTCCGCATTCCGGAAGTGAAGGCCGCCGTGTGCTTTTATGGCCTGCCGCCGGCGGGTGCGGTCAAAGCCGCCGGCGTCAAGGTGCCGCTGCAGGGGCACTTCGCCAACAACGATGATTACATAACGCCGCAGAACGTCAATGCCTTCGAGGCCGATCTCAAGGAGGCGGGCTGCAACTTCGAGTTCTTCCGCTATGACGCCGATCATGGCTTCATGAATGAACAGCGCGACGTGCACAGCCGCGTTGCCGCAGAGGCGGCTTGGACGCGCATGTTGAAGTTCTGGAAGTCCCATCTTTGAGTGTTAGCGGGATTTTACTAGCCAATCGATGAGGGAACGCAAGCCTTGCTTGCGGGCTTTGTTGCGCGGGTGAACCAGGCAATAGGGATGGCCCATGGAAATCGCTAGCGCCGACAGGGGCACAAGCCGACCAGCGGAAAAATCATCCTCCGCCATCATGCGTTGGCCGAGGGCTACACCGACACCATCGCGGGCGAGGTCAAGCGCCAGGCTCGACATGCCGACCCGGTAGCCTTCGGCATCGCTTGGCCGGGCAATGCCTGATTTGGCAAACCATGCCAGCCATGCCGGGTGTGATCCAAAACTTGGACCCCAGTCGGTGTGGATCAGATCATCGTTGGGCACTGCCTGCATCGCCAGAGTTTGCGCGGCCGGGTTGCGTTCCAGATAGGCGGGGCTGCACAGTGGCAATACCTCGTCGTGGAGCAGATCGATGGTATTGAACTCCGGATATAGATTGGTGCCGTAACACATGCGAAGGTCGATGCCGTGGCGGGCAAAATCGACAGGATCGTCCTCGACCCTCAAATCAAAGCGCAAGGTTTTCTCGTGTAAAACGAAAGCCGCCAGCCGGCGTTCGAGCCAACGATGGGCGACGGACGGTAATACGCTGATGACCAGACGCGACTTTGTTCGCCCCGTCATGGCCTGCTCGGTCAGGTTCGATATGGCCTGCAGGGCGTCGGATGCACCGGCAAAGATCGCCTGCCCCGCATCGGTCAGCACTACCCGGTTGTTGAACCGCATGAACAACTGCTTGCCAAGAAATTCTTCCAGATTTCGAACCTGCTGGCTGACGGCCGCGGGCGAGACGCTGAGTTCCTCAGCCGCTGCGACATAACTCCCAGCCCGGGCAGCGGCTTCAAAGGCGCGGAGTGCGTTCAGCGGCGGCAAGGAAAGCGGCATGGGTATTTGCCTCAGTTATTCTAGGCCAGAATAACATTTTTCCGCCTTGAGAAAAGATATTACTTGGTCAAACATCATCAGATTCGACTTATGGGGAACTGACAGTGCGCAATATTCTGGACCTTGAACGCTTTCCACTTGACAGACCCGGGTCACTCAAATGGCTGGAACTGGTCGACCGGTGCCGGGCCGATCTTGCTGGTGATGGCATGTTCAACCTTGACGGCCTGGTGCGCCCGGCGGCCCTTTCGCGTGCCATGGACGAAATCAGGCCGGTGATGGAGACGCTGTCGTTCGTCCACAAACGCTCCCACAATATCTATTTCAAGAAGGAAGTTCCGGGTCTAGCACCCGATCACCCGGCACTACGCCTCGTCGACACCATTAATCACACGGTTTGCAGCGACCAAATCCCGCAGAGCGTGCCCGCATGGATTTATGAGTGGCCTCAGTTTGCGGTCTTTCTCGCCGCCACCATGCAGAAGGAAGCATTATTCACCATGCGCGATCCACTGGCACGGGTGAATGTCATGTGCTACCGCGCAGGTGAAGCCCTCAACTGGCATTTCGACCGCTCGGAATTCACCACGACCCTGCTGTTTCAGGAACCGAGCGGTGGTGGCGAATTTCAATACCGCTCGGACCTCCGCACCGACATTGATCCCAACTATGACGGCGTGGCGCGGTTATTGGAAGGCAAGGACAATGAGGTGAAAACCCTCCAGCTCACCGCCGGGACGCTTAATGTGTTCAAAGGCCGAAACACACTGCACCGGGTTACGCCCTGCAAAGGTCCGCGTGAACGCTATATCGCCGTGTTCTCTTATTACGAAAGACCAGGCGTCATGTTCACCAAGGAAGAGCAGATCGGCTTCTATGGCCGCGCTGCATAACATCGGGGGGGCTTGATGGCTCACAATAATCTTGGCGAACTGGGCCGGGCGCTGAAGCAAAGCGAGAAGCTCGGTTATGACCAGGCATGGTCGATGCCGAAGACTTACTATACCGATCCCGCGGTGCTCGCACTTGAGCATGAACATCTGTTCGGCAAGGAATGGATTTGCATCGGGCGGGTTGAGGAAGTAGCCAGGCCCGGCGACTACATGACTTTTCAACTGTGCGACGAGCCGCTGGTGGCGGTGCGTGGCAGTGATCACAAGGTTCGCGTGTTCTCCAATGTCTGCCGCCATCGCGGTGCTTTGCTGGCACAGGGCCGCGGCAACGGCCAGCGGCTGGTTTGCCCCTATCATCATTGGTCCTACGATCTCGAAGGCAAGCTGGCGGGCGCTCCGCGCCTGGACGCCCATCAATCTTTTGACAAGCCGTCCTGCCGTCTGCCGGAGTTCGCCAGCGAAGCATGGCATGGCTTTCTGTTCGTGTGTCTCGCCGATGATCCGAAGCCGCTGGCACCGAGGCTGGCGCCGCTCGAAAAACTGATCGGCAACTATCACATGGAACAGATGAAGCTGCGCTACACCGCCGACGAGGTGTGGCACACCAACTGGAAATGCCTGATCGAGAATTTCATGGAGGGCTATCATCTCTCGCCGCTGCACAAGACTACGCTTCATCCGGTCAACCCGACCAAGTTGTGCACTCATTTTGAAGCGGGCGATGCCTACTTTGGCTACAATGCGGGATATTCGCCCGATCTGCCGCGCTCGCAAAAGGGCCACGCCGATCTAACCGACGCGGAAGCCGGCAACTGCGTCATGTTCGCCATTCCGCCAGGCCTCGTTTCAGGGTGCGGTGGCGACTACAGTTCGTTCATCTGCATACAGCCGGAAACAGCCAGCCGGGTGCGCGCCAAAATGGGACTGATTTTTTACGGCGATGGCTGGCCGCAAAGTGCGGTTGATCACGCGGTCGAACTCTTCAATGCCACCATGGCCGAAGACAAAACTGTGCTGGTCGACCTGATGCGCGGCATGGCATCAAGTCATCACGCCCGGGGGCCGCTCGCCCCTGCTGATTTCGAAGGCCCGGTGCTCGACTTCTACCGCTATTTCAGCCGCCGGCTCGGTGGCGTGCTCGCCACGCCCGGCTGATACCGGTGATGGTGTTCAAGGATAGCCGCAAGCTTACCTACCTCAATGCGGAAGGATCCAATAAACCGCTGAAGAGTCCGGTGCCGCGCGAAACGCTGATCCGGGCGCGGGGCTACCGGCTGTCGCGCATTCGCAAAATTCTTGCCGAGGATGACTATGCAGCGATCCTCCTCTACGACCCGGTGAACATCCGCTATGCCTTCGATTGCGTGAACATGCAGGTGTGGACCCTGCACAATCCGCTGCGTTACGCTCTCGTCTTCGCTGATGGCCCCGGTATCATGTTTGAGTTCAAGGGCAGCGAACACCGCTGCAATGGGCTTGAGACGATCGACGAATTGCGGGTGGCCACCGGCTGGACCTACATGACGTCGGGCGACCGTGTTCCCGAAAAACTTGCGCGCTGGGCCGGTGAGATTGCCGATCTTGTCGGCGAGCACGGGGGTGGCAACCGCCGCGTGGCGATTGATCGATTGGACGTTGAGGGGGTGCGGGCACTTGAAGACCGCGGCATCGCGGTGAGTGACGGAAATCCGGTGACCGAGCATGCCCGAGCCATAAAATCGAGCGATGAAATCGAACTGATGCGCTGGACTATCCGGGTCTGCGAGGCTGGCATGGCCCGTATTTACGAGCATTCCGTGCCCGGCGTTAGCGAGCAGGAACTGTGGGCGCATCTGCATTTCGAAAACGCCCGTTCGGGCGGCGAGTGGCTTGAAACCAGGCTCCTTACCTGCGGTCCCAACACCAATCCGTGGTATCGGGAATGCGGCGACAGGCCATGTCAGGCTGGCGAAATGATTTCCTTCGATACTGATATGATCGGCCCCTATGGCTATTGCGCCGACCTGTCGCGCTCGTGGACTTGCGGTTACACGCCAATGACCAGCAAGCAGCGCGAACTCTATGCCGCCGCGGCTGGCCAGATCGAGCACAATATTTCATTGATCCGGGATGGCGTATCGTTCGCCGAGTTCAACGAAAAATCATGGTTGATCCCCGAGCGTTTCCGGCCCTACCGGTATTCAATGGCGGCCCATGGCGCGGGCATGGCGGATGAGTGGCCGGTGGTGCTGCTTCATCCGGATTTTGCCCACAGCCATGGTGGCAAGTTCGAAAAGAATATGGTTATCTGCGTGGAAAGCCTGATCGCCGAAGACGGGAGCGAAAGCATCAAGCTCGAAACTCAGGTCGCCGTCACCGAGTCAGGCGCTGAAAGGCTTGACAGTTTTCCCTGGGAGGATGCCTCGTAAAACGGGCTTGCGAAGCCGCCTATTGACAGGCCAACGGAAAAAGTCATCGATAACAAAAAACAGGAGAGGGAACATGGCTATCAATTACAGACTTCTCGACATGCTGCGGCGCGGGCGCAGCGAACATGAAAATCACCTGATCGACGGCCTTGCCGCCGGACGGGTCAATCGCCGCGAATTCATGCGCTATGGTTCGGTGCTGGGACTTTCGGCACCCTTCCTCGGCAGTGTGGCGGCGGCGGTTGGCTATGCGGTGGCACCCCGGCAAGCCCGCGCGGCCATGGCGGGCGGCACCATCCGGGTTGGCCAGATCGTTCCGGCCGCTACAATCGACCCGGTCAAGATCGCCGACGGCGGCGGCATCACGGTCATATCCCAGGTCGCCGAAACGCTGGTTCTCTCGGGCAAGGATTTGACGGCTGTTCCGGTATTGGCGGAAAGCTGGGCGCCCAACACCGACGGCACGGTGTGGACGTTCAAGTTGCGCCAGGGTGTCAAGTTCCACAATGGCAAGGTGATGACCGCCGACGATGTGGTCGCGACCTTCGACCGCCTGGCCGATCCGGAGATGGGCTCCAACGCGCTGTCGGTGTTCTCGGGCATGTTGTCCAAGGGCGGCACCCGCAAGGTCGACGATTACACCGTCGAATTCCATCTCGACGCGGCCAACGGCAATTTCCCCTATGCGGTTTCAACCGACAATTACAACTCGGTCATCATACCAGCGGACTCAACCCCCGACTACGAACAGACGATGATCGGCACCGGGGCATTCAAGCTGGAGAAATATACCCCCAAGGTCGGCGCCAGTTTCGTGCGCAATGCCGATTATTGGGGCGGACCTGCTGGCCCCGACCGCGTCGAAATCAGTTTCTATGATGACTACCAGCCGCAGATTCTGGCCCTGCAGGGCGGCCAGATCGACATTATCCAGCCGATTCCGGTGCTGCAGGGCGTGGGACTCCTCAATGATCCCAATTTCGAGATCATCAGCACACCCAACACCGGCCATCAGCAGGTGCATATGCGGACCGATTTGGATCCGTTCAAGGACAAGCGGGTGCGCCGTGCCATCGCCCTCTGCCTCGATAGGCCGAAGATCGTGCAAGGCCTGCTGAAGGGGCGCGCCCAGATCGGCAACGACAGTCCGTTCGCGGCTGCCTTCCCGTCGACCGACCCCACGGTCCCGCAACGCGAGAAGAATATCGCGGAAGCAAAACAGCTTATGGAAGCAGCCGGCATGGCGGGCGGCTTCAAGACCACGCTCACCACCGAAAAATATTTGGAAATTCCGGACTATGCGGTGTTGATCCAGAACGCCGTGAAGGAGATTGGTGGAAATATCGAACTCAATGTCCTGGATCAGGGCGCCTACTATGGCGATGCGGTTCCCGGCAAGTCGCCATGGCTCGATTCGGATATGGGGATTACCGACTATGGCCACCGTGGCGTGCCCAACGTGTTCCTGCAAGCGCCGCTCGCCTCGACCGGCACATGGAATTCGGCGCACTTCGCCAATGCCGATTATGACGCGCTGGTAAAGGGCTATGTGGGATCACTCGATCTTGAATCGCAGCGCGCCAGCGCGGGCAAAATTCAAACCCTGCTGCTCGACGAAACGCCGGTTATTTTTGCTTACTTCTATGACTACCTGACGGCGGTGAAGAAGGGTGCAACCGGGGTTCAACCCACTGCAATGGGCCACTTGTTCCTGGCAAAGGCAGCCCTCTGAGTACGGACTAATTCATTCGCATGATCCCCGGCTGAAGGGCCAGGGTCATGCGAATGCCGGCGATCGGGGGACTGGGCCATCGGATACTATTTGCTGAAGCGAATACTGCTGTCGCTGGCGACACTCTGGCTGCTCAGCGTTCTGGTGTTCGCCGGCGGCAGAATGCTGCCCGGCAATGTTGGCCGCGCCATGCTCGGGCCGTTCGCCGATCAACGCGCCGTTGATATTCTCAATCACGAAATGGGAACCGACCGGCCGCTGCTCATACAGTATGGCGACTGGATCGCGGGTTTCGTCACCGGCGATCTGGGAAAATCCTATGCCTACCGGGCGCCGGTCGCGCCTTTTCTGGGAACCGCCATCAGGAATTCCGCCAAGCTGGCGCTGGTGGCGTTTCTACTTGTAGTACCGCTCGGAATATTCGGCGGCGTGGTTGCCGCACTCCATCGCGGACGCGCCGCGGACCGTATCATTTCCATCACCGGGATGTCGGCAACAATTGTTCCTGAATTCGTTTCGGGGATCGTTCTCATTTTGGTGTTCGGTGTGTGGTTGCGCTGGCTGCCGATTTCCGCCACCGCGCCGCCAGACGCTGGCGTCATCGTGCAGCTCCATCATCTCATATTGCCGGCGGTGCCGCTGGTGCTCATCCTGTTCGGATACATCGCCCGCATGGCGCGGGCCGGAATGATCGAGGCCCTCGATGCCGAATACACCCGGACCGCAATTCTCAAGGGCCTGTCGTACCCCCAGGTGATCTGGCGCCATGTGCTGCGCAATGCGCTGTTGCCGACGATCAGCGTGATTGCCACACAGACGGTCTACCTGATCGGCGGCCTGGTGGTGATCGAGATCCTGTTTCACTATCAAGGTATTGGCAGTCTGATCTTCACGGCGGCAAACAAGAAGGATTTTCCCATGCTGCAGGCGGGAGTGATGATGGTGGGAGCGCTTTTTGCGGTGGCGACTCTGGCGGCCGACCTGCTCTATGCCAGCCTCAATCCGCGCATCCGGTTTGGTAGCGGGGAATGAGTAGCGCGCAGCCAGCGGAGATCGGGTCCGAGCCCACAGCGTTGGATGAGTTGGGCCAAGACATGCGGCGGGTGATGGGCTCGACCGCATTCATTTCCGGCTTCTGCATCGTTCTGTTCTGGGCCTGCTGCGCGCTGTTTGGCCGCTTCGTGGTGCCCTATGATCCGTTTGCAGACGATATGCTGAACTCACTGGCACCACCGTCCGCCGAACACTGGTTCGGCACCGACCAATTGGGCCGCGATGTGTTCTCGCGCGTCATCGCCGGGGCGCGGGATATTCTTACAGTGGCGCCAATCGCCACAATCATCAGCACGATACTGGGTACGGCGCTTGGGCTGGCCATGGGTTTTTTCGGCGGGCTTGTCGATGAAATTCTCAGCCGTTTCGTCGATGCCGTTTTGGCACTGCCCACGGTAATTGTCGCTTTGCTCGCCCTGACCGCGCTGGGAACTTCAACAGCTACCGTGCTGTTCGTCATCGGCTTTACCTTTGCGCCGATCATCGCCCGCACCGTACGTGCCAGTGTGCTGGCGGAACGCGGGCTTGACTACATCGCCGCGGCCGAACTCCGGCGCGAAAATCTGCTTTACATCATGTTTGTTGAAATCCTGCCGAACGTCATTGCGCCCATTCTGGTGGAGGCAACGGTGCGCCTGGGCTATGCGATCTTCACGGTTGCCACTTTAAGTTTCATTGGTTTTGGCATTCAACCGCCGTCGCCCGATTGGGGGCTTTCGATTTCGTCGAATTACGGCCTTATCGGTGGTGGCTATTGGTGGACTGTGCTGTTCGACAGCCTGGCCATTGCTTCTCTGGTGATCGGCGTCAACCTGATGGCCGATGGCATTCAGAGTGCGCTCGATGACTGACCGCCGGCAGCCAGCACTGGTGTTCGAAAATCTCGGAGTGGAATACCGGGTGCGCGGCGCGGCGCGCCAGGTCCTGCAGGGCATCAACCTGGAAATCGCACGCGGCGAAGCCTATGGGCTGGTCGGCGAATCGGGTTGCGGCAAATCGACGGCGGCTTATGCCGTGCTGCGCTATCTGCCACGTAATGGAACAGTCAATCAGGGACGCATCCTCATCGATGGCCAGGATATACTGGCATTGGACGGCGCTGGCTTGCGTGAGTTGCGGCGCAAGTCGGTGGCGATGGTCTATCAGGATCCGGGCAAGGCGCTCAATCCATCGCTACGCATCGGACGTCAAGTCGAGGAGGTCTTCGAGTTGGCTGGTGTGGCCCGCGGCGAGCGGGCGCGGTTGGCGGCTGAAATGCTGGCGCGGGTGCGCATCAGCGATCCCGAGCAGGTGATGCAGCGCTACCCCCACCAACTCTCGGGCGGCATGCAACAGCGTGTCGCCATCGCCATGGCCCTGGCCAGTGAGCCAACCCTGTTGATCCTCGATGAGCCCACAACGGGACTTGATGCCACGGTCGAGGCCGAAGTTCTCGATTTGATCATTCAGTTGCGCCGCGAGTTCTCGACGACGATACTGTTCATCAGCCACAACCTCGCGGTGATCGCCAAGATGTGCGACCGGGTGGGGGTGCTCTATGCCGGCCGTCTTGTCGAACAGGGGCGCAGTGAGGATATTTTCCAAAACCCCCGGCATCCCTACACCGTCGGCCTGCTGCGCTGCCTGCCACAGCGCGGGCGCAGCAAGGATGTGGCGCCATTGGCCACCATCGCCGGGTTTCTGCCAGCGGCAGGCACTCTTATGCAGGGTTGCGTATTCGCCCCGCGCTGTGCCATCGCCGATGAAAAATGCCGGACGGTCGAGCCCGAGCTCCACGATCTCGGTGGCCGTTTCAGCAAGTGTCACTACCACGCGCGAGCGAGTGATCTTCCCGCCGCTATCGAGATTGGCATCACCGGCGCCGAGCACCATAAAATTGGCCAGCCGATTCTGCAACTGCGACAACTCAGCAAGACCTACGGTCATGGATCGCACTCGTTCAAGGCACTCAACAACGTGTCGATCGAACTTAGGGCAGGCGAAACACTGGGCCTCGTGGGCGAATCCGGCAGCGGCAAAACCACTCTTGCACGTAGTATCCTGGGCCTGGTCCGGCCCGATGCGCAAAGCGCGATCCTGCTTGCCGGCGAGCCGGTGTCGCCGATGCTTTCGGGCCGAACGTCGGCCCAGGTAAAAGCGGTCCAGATCGTATTTCAGAATCCAGACTCCGCCCTCAACCGCTCGCACTCGGTGCGCCGGATGATCGGACGCACCATCAGCCGGTTAACCGGAATGACTGGCGCCGCGCGCGACCGCAGAATTCGCGCGCTTACCAGTGCGGTACGTTTGGCGGAGCGCTATCTGGGGGCGCGGCCACGCCAGCTTTCGGGGGGTTTGAAGCAGCGCGTCGCCATCAGCCGGGCCTTCGCGGGCGATCCGCGGATCGTCGTGTGCGACGAGCCCACGTCAGCCCTCGATGTATCGGTGCAGGCTGCCATCCTCAATCTGCTGGTTGAACTGCAAAAGTCAAAACAAGTAAGTTACATTTTTATTTCCCACGATCTTGGCGTCGTGCGATATCTGTCAGACCGCATCGCCGTGCTCTATCTTGGCCGGCTCATGGAGGTGGGGCCGGCGCGGGATGTGTTCGCTGGCCCGCATCATCCATACACGGAGGCTCTGCTTTCATCGGTTCCCACAATCGATGGACGGCACCTGGCGCGAGTCAAACTCATCGGCGAAATTCCAAGTGCCGTTAATCCACCGGGAGGTTGTGTTTTTCATACGCGGTGCCCGCGAAAGCTCGGGGCAATATGCGAGCAGCAAATACCCGCGGCGATGATATTGGACGCGGGCCATGTCATTGCCTGCCATATTCCGCCCGATCAATTGCCACGGCAAGGAATCATAGAGAATGAAGCGACGGCCCTTTAGATTCTGGTTCCGGATCTTTGGCACGCTGGTATTGCTATACCTGCTGACCGCGTACATTGTTCTGCCGCGCCTGTGGTATGATCGCGAACACCAGCCTGGTCTTCAAGCAACATCCGCATTAACCAGCACGCCGCAGGGCATACCCGGTGATCCTTTGAATGTTGGATTGGCCGGCGATGTGAAGGACGTCGTTGGCGCCATGCATAAGGCTGGCTGGTATCCGGCCGATCCAATCACCCTGAGGAGCAGTCTCGAAATAGCCGGGAGCGTGATGCTCGATATGCCTTACAAGGATGCGCCGGTCAGTACGTTGCTGTATGAGGGTCGCCCGCAGGATCTGGCGTTCGAGAAACCGATCGGCGGCAGTGCGGATCGCCGGAACCATGTGCGGTTTTGGAAAATTCTCGACAAGGGCGTTGAAGGCCGCCCGGTGTGGCTCGGTTCGGCGACGCTGGACCGCGGCGTCGGGCTGAGCGATTATACCGGTCAAATCACTCACCACATTGCGCCCGATATCGACGATGAACGGAATTTCTTGATCGCCGATCTCACCCGCGCTTCGATCGTTACCAGGATTTATCAGTTGACGGGCGTGGGGCCAACCGTGGCAGGCCGCAACGGAGAAGGTGACTGGTATCACACGGACGGCGAAATCAAAGTGGCGGTTATTTCGCCAGGTGCGGTGGCCGTGCCTGCGGCTCCGGAAACAGATGCAGGACCCCCGTTCATGCAAATAAAAGATGGCGTTTGGGTCGCAGTCTCGAACCTGGTTACGCCTGCCGATCCGTCAAACTGATATAGTTTTGGCGATCCACGGTTTTGCCGGATCCGGACCTGGTGTTCTCAATACCGCCGGTTGTGCTATGGTGCCTGTCAGTGGGGCCGCGCGTTTTTTTTCAATGAACTCATAGCGGAATTAATTGACCAGACAGAGAAGGGGGACTTTTCATGCAGATGATCCAGAGCCGCCGCCGTTTCCTGAGGGGCCTGACCGCAACCGGTGCAGCGGGCCTTATTGGCGCACCGTCAGCGGCCCGCGCAGAGCCGCCGCCGGAAACGACAACGGTCCGTCTGCCGCAATACTTTCCCTCGGGCTGCGACGGCCCGCTATACGTCGCTAAAGAGCTGTTGAGCGCTGAAGGCTTTACCGATGTCCGCTATGTACAAGGAGACAGCAAGGTAGACTCGTCGGTTTGGCTGGCGCGCGGCGAGACTGATTTCGACTGGAATTTTGTCCCTATACACATCAATTCGATCGAGACCGGCGCGCCGATCAAGGTGCTGACCGGTCTGCATTCGGGCTGCCTCGAACTGATCGCAAACGAAAGTGTCAATACCTTCAACGAGCTAAAGGGTAAGAGGGTTGGCGTCTATTCCTCGAACTCGCTCCATACTATATGGGTGACCCTGATGGCCGCTTATATCGGACTCGATCCTGTCAACGATATCCATTGGATCAAAAGTGAAGACACGTCGCCGAAAGATCTTTTTGTCGAAGGAAAGGTCGATGCGTTTCTTGCCATTCCGCCAGAACCACAAGATCTGCGAGCGCGGAAGATCGGCCGCACTATCCTCGACATTGCGATCGACCGCCCATGGTCGCAATATTTTTGCTGCATGCTGGCCGGCAGTGCGGAGTACGTCAGCAAGTATCCGGTGGCGACCAAGCGGATAATGCGGGCGATCCTCAAAGCCGTCGATCTGTGCGCCTCGAATCCGAAGATGGCTGCGCGGCAATTGGCCGACGAGAAGTTCACCGATCGCTACGACTACGCATTGGCGACCTTCATCGATGGTCGATATGACCGGTGGCGGGAGTTCGACCCCGAAGACACCATGCGCTATTATGCACTGCGAATGAACGAAGTTGGCTTTATCAAAATGAGCCCGCAGAAGATCATTGCCGATGGTACCGATTGGCGCTTTCTCGACGAGCTTAAGCGCGAACTGAAGACATGAGCGCCAAGGCCGCAGGTTTTCTGGTGCTTGCACTGTTGGCATGGCCGGGGCCTGGGCTGGCGCATAAAGCTGGCCACGACGAGCGGTTGCCGGTGATCGGGCCTGCCCCCGGTTTTACCCTGACCTCGCAGGACGGCCAACCGGTGTCGCTCGGCGATTTTCGCGGCAAGGTGGTGGCCGTTACTTTTGTTTTTGCGTCCTGTACCGACACCTGCCCCCTGCTGACTGATAAAATGGCGCGGGTGCAGGACGGGCTTGGGCCGCTATTCGGCAAGAAAATCATCTTTGTTTCGATCACCGTTGACCCTGAACGCGATACTCCAGAGGTGCTCAAACAATATGCCCGGAACTTCGGTGCCGATCCGGCCGGCTGGTTCTTTCTGACCGGCGAACCGGCGGCCATCCGCGCGGTCGAACGGGGTTATGGTGTGTTTGCCGCCAAGACGCCTGAGGGTGACGTCGATCACACCTTTCTCACATCGCTCATCGACTCCCAAGGCGACCTTCGCGTACAGTATCTTGGAGTGCGTTTTGATCAGGTGGAGTTCCGGAGTGATTTACTTGGCCTCGTGGGCGAATCCGGTCAGAATTAGGAACAGGCTGGTTGGCTGGGTTGCCCGGTGGCCGGCACGCGTCCAGACCAAACTGCTCGCCGCTTTCCTGACCATTGCCGGCCTGTTGATCGTGCTCGGCGCGGTTGGATTGCAGGTTTTGAGCGGGGTCAACGGGCGGACCGAAGACCTAATCAGGCTGCAACGCAAAATTGCCGCCTATCAGCAGGTTCAGCACGACACGACGAACCAACTCTACAGTATCTCGACGGCACTGCTGCTGCAGGATGACCGGATGCTCGATTCAGCACTGCGCCAGCTCAACCAGTTCGGCTACGATCTCGACCGCATGGAATTCGTGGCCTCGGGCGAAGCGGAATTGCTGGGCCAAGTCCGCCAGGAGTATGACCAGCTAACCGCGACTGTCGGCCAAACCGTGGAGATGATGCGTGGCGGACGGGCGGCCGAGGCGCGGGAACTGCAACTTGCGCAAATCGTTCCCCGCGCCGACCGTCTGGAGCGCCTGACCAACCAATTGGTGAACATCGCCGAAGCCGACATCGTGGCGGCCAGCGATGCGACCGGCCAGGCTTACCGGGACTCGCGGATTATTTTCATCGGTTTCGCGCTGGGCAGCATCATGCTGGCCCTTGGCTTGGGCTATGTCATCTCGTGGTCGCTGATCACCCCGGTCAGGGAAATCGAAACCAGGCTGCGGCGGATTGCGGCGGGCGAATTTACCCAGCGTGTCGATGTCGTCAATCGCGATGAGTTTGGCGTCCTCGCCGGTAACGTCAACCAGACTTCCGAACAGCTTGGGCAGCTTTACCAGGAAATCGAGGCGCGCAACCGCGAACTTACCGACGCACTGGAGCAGCAGACGGCAACGTCTGAAATTCTCCGGGTGATTTCCAGCTCAACCACGGATATTCAACCAGTCTTTGATGTGCTGGCCGAAAACGCAGCCCGGCTTTGTGCGGCCGATATCAGCCTGGTCTATGGTTTCGACGGGAAACTGATGAGCCTCGGCGCCCACAAAGGCCTAACACCCGACGATCTTGCAGCGACGTACAAGTCCTTTCCGATGCCGCCGGACCGGGGAAGTGCCGGCGGCAGGGCCATTCTGAGCGGCACCGTGGAAGAAATACCCAACACCAGTGAGGATGCGGAGTATATGCGCGGCATTTTCGCCAGGATCGTAAATACTAGCGTCCTGGCGGTTCCGATGATGCGGGATGGCATTGCGATCGGAGCCATCGCTGTAGACCGCAAACAAACAGGGAAATTTGCCGCCCGGCAGATTGAGCTTCTCAAAACATTCGCGGACCAAGCGGTAATCGCCATCGAGAATGTGCGGCTGTTCGAGGAGGTTCAGGCGAGCAACCGCGATCTCAGCGAAGCGCTTGAACAGCAGACGGCGACCGGAGCCATCCTTCGCGCTATCGCTGCTTCACCCACCGACATTCAGCCTGTACTCAACGCTGTCTCGGAGAGTGCGGCGAAGCTGTGCGATGCTTACGATTCAATCATCGTTCTAAAGGACAATGGGTCACTCGCTGTGCGGGCCCATCACGGGCCTATTCCGATCGACTTCGACAAATGGCCGATTGGGCGCGACTGGGTAACCGGCCGGGCCTTTGTGGACCGCAAACCGGTCCACGTGCATGATCTCGCTGAAGCTACTGGCGAGTTTCCGGTTGGACAGGCGATGGCATTGCGGTTCGGACTGCGGACCACGTTGGCCGTTCCTCTGCTGCGCGAGGACGAAGCCATTGGGGCACTGATGATCCGTCGCAGCGAGGTACGGCCATTCACGGCAAAGCAGATCGAACTGCTCACTACTTTCGCCGATCAGGCGGTGATTGCCATCGAGAATGTCCGGCTGTTTGACGAAGTCCAAACCCGCAACCGCGAACTCAGTGAAGCGCTCGAACAGCAGACGGCGACCGGCTCCATATTGCGCGCCATCGCCGCATCGCCCACCGACATTCAACCCGTACTCAATGCTGTCTCTGAGAGTGCCGCAAAACTGTGCGAAGCCTATGATGGAGCCATCCTTCTGAGGGATGGTGATTCGCTCGCCTGGAGGGCGCACTATGGGCCGATTCCGATTGATTTTGCCAAATGGCCGATCGGGCGCGACTGGGCGACGGGCCGGGCTTTCGTCGACCGCAAGCCGGTCCATGTGCATGATCTAAGCCAAGCCACCGGGGAATTCCCGGCCGGTCATGCAATGGCGGTCAGGCTCGGCCACCGGACTATACTGGCGGTCCCGCTGCTGCGCGAGGATGAAGCCATTGGTGCACTGGTGATCCGCCGTCTCGAAGTGCGGCCATTTACGCAGAAACAGATCGAGCTGCTCACCACCTTCGCCGACCAGGCGGTGATCGCCATCGAGAACGTGCGGCTGTTCGACGAAGTCCAGACCCGCAACCGCGAACTCAGCGAAGCACTCGAGCAGCAGACGGCGACCAGCGCCATCCTGAGTGTAATTGCTTCTTCACCTACCGATATTCAGCCTGTGCTGGACGCCGTTGCCGAGAGTGCCGCGAGACTGTGCGACACTTATGATGTGGCCATTGCTCTGCACGACGGTGAATGGCTGGTTTCGCGGGCCCATTATGGGCCCATTACGGTTGCTCTCGGCAAATGGCCGATCGGGCGCGACTGGCCGGCTGGCCGCGCCTTCGTGGACCGCAAGCCCGTCCATGTGGAGGATCTTGCCCAAGCTGCCGCGGAGTTCCCGTTCGGTTCCGAAATGGCGCAACAGGCGGGCTTCCGGTCCGCTTTGGCCGTTCCCTTGCTGCGCCAGGGCGAAGCCATCGGGGTCATCGGCATCCGCCGCATCGAAGTCCGGCCGTTCAGCGCGAAACAGATTGAACTGCTCACCACTTTCGCCGATCAGGCGGTAATCGCCATCGAGAACGTGCGGCTGTTCGAGGAAGTCCAAGCGCGCACCCGCGATCTCAGCGAGTCGCTGCAACAGCAGACAGCGACAGCGGATGTGTTGAAATCGATCAGCCGGTCCACCTTCGATCTGCAGGCGGTGCTGGACACGCTGGTCGAATCGGCGGCCAAATTGTGCGGCGCCAACGTGGCGCAGATCTTCAGATGGGATGGCACGGCGTTGCGCTGGGCAGCTGCCTTCGCCCTGAACCAGGACTTTGTTGAAATCGAGAAGGCTCGTGCCATTCCCCCAACTCGCGCTTCCGTGGTCGGGCGGGTCGCAATGGACAAGCGGACCACCGCCGTTGCCGATATCATGGCGGACCCGGAATTCGAATTCAAGGAACTCGCGAAGATCGGCAATATCAGGACGGTGCTGGGTATGCCACTGCTGCGCTCGGGCGAACTCATCGGGGTTATCGCGATGGCGCGCGACCATGTCGAACCCTTCAGCGCGAAACAGATCGAACTGCTCACCACTTTCGCCGATCAGGCGGTGATTGCCATTGAGAACGTGCGGCTGTTCGAGGAAGTTCAGGCGCGTACTACCGAACTTACTGAAGCCCTGCAGCAGCAAACGGCGACGGCGGATGTACTTAAGGTGATCAGCCGTTCGGTATTCGATCTTGACTCCGTGCTTCAAACCCTCGCCAAATCAGCCGTCGACCTCTGCCGCGCCAATATGGGCGGTATTTTCCTGCCCGATGGCCAGGTATTTCGCCTCGCGGCGCAGATCGGGATGCCCCCGGAACTGGAGGAATTCGAGCGCCAGAACCCGATGGTCGCAGGGTCGGGAACGACGACAGGCCGCGTCGTCCTGACTCGTACTGTCGTTCATATTTCAGATGTTCTGGAAGATGCGGAGTATGCCTACATTGGTGGACAAAAAATTGGCTATTACCGCGCGATGCTCGGTGTACCCCTCATTCGCGATGAAGAGGTCATCGGCGTTTTCACTCTGGCCCGCCTGGCATCTGGGCCGTTCGCCCCACGCGAGATAGAACTGGTCCAGACTTTTGCTGATCAGGCAGTGATGGCAATCGGCAATGTGCGGCTGTTCGAGGAAGTCCAGGCGCGCACCCGGGAGCTGCAGGAGTCGCTCGAATATCAGACGGCGACCAGCGAGATACTGAACGTCATCAGCCGGTCGCCAACCAATATCCAGCCGGTGATGGATGTCGTAGCCGAGAACGCGGCATTGATCTGCGCCGCGACTGACGCTCAAATCTTGCGGCTCGACGGCGACACCATGCGTCTGGTTGCCTCGCATGGACCCTTGCCGCCATCGAAGATCATCGGGGCGCAAGGTATGAAGCTCAGCAGAGGCACGGTGGCTGGCCGCGCGATCGTCGACCGGCAAACCATCCATGTCGCCGATCTTTCCGCCGAATTGGAAACCGAGTTTCCTGACGCGAAGCAAGTAGTTCGGGAAGTCGGTCACCGCACCACCTTGGCAACACCATTGCTGCGTGAAGGTGTTCCGCTCGGCGCTATCCTGATCCGCCGTCTGGAGGTGAAGCCGTTTTCAGAAAAGCAGATCGCACTGCTCGAGACCTTCGCGGACCAGGCGGTAATCGCCATCGAGAACGTGCGGTTGTTCGAAGAAGTGCAGGCGCGCAACCGTGATGTAACCGAAGCACTGGCGCAGCAGACGGCGACGGCCGACGTGCTCAAGACGATCAGCAGTTTGGCGTTCGATCTCGATGCCGTGCTGGGGACGCTGGTAAAATCCGCGACGGAACTTTGTCGCGCGCCCAACGGTTATATCTTTCTCCGCGAAGGTGACATCTATCGAGCAGCGCTACAGGTCGGTTGGACGGCTGAGTTACACGAGTATATGCTGAAAAACCCGATACGCGCCGGCCGCGGTTCGGTTACAGCGCGCGCCGCACTAACGAAGGGAGTCGTGCACATTGTTGATGCACTTGACGATCCCGAGTACACCCTTACACAAGCACAAGAAATAGCTGGCTACAGGACGCTTCTCGGTGTTCCTCTCATGCGCAATGGTGAGGTGACGGGCGTGTTCACGCTGGCTCGTCCTGAAGTGCAACCCTTCAGTCAACGCGAGATCGATCTGGTCCAGACATTCTCGGACCAGGCGGTAATCGCCATCGAGAATGTACGGCTGTTCGAAGAGGTGCAGGCGCGCACCGGCGAACTTGCGCGCTCGGTGGGTGAGTTGAAAGCCCTGGGCGAAGTCAGCCAGGCGGTCAATTCGACGCTCGATCTCAAGACCGTGCTCGAAACCATTGTAGCCAAGGCGGTCCAGCTTTCGGAAACCGATGCGGGCGCCATTTATGTTTATAGCAATTCCTCACAGAAATTCAAACTCAGAGCCACCCATGGCATGAGCAAGAAACTGATCGCCGCCATCTCGGATCAGGCGATCAGCATGACTGATGCGGGGATTGGCGAAGCCGCACAGAAGCGTGCGCCGGTGCAGATGGCCGACCTCAAGAATATTACCCCCACGCCGGTACAGAAGCTCGTCCTTGATGCAGGCTACCGCAGCGTGCTGGTAGTGCCGCTGCTGCGGCCCAACAAGATCGTCGGCGCTTTCGTCGTCCGCCGCAAGAAGCCGGGCGAGTTCAAGGAGTCGACGGTGCAACTTCTTGAAACTTTCGCCGCCCAATCGGTGCTGGCCATCCAGAATGCCCGGCTGTTCAGCGAGGTTGAGGAAAAGAGCCAACAGCTCGCAATCGCCAGCCGCCACAAATCGCAATTCCTCGCCAATATGAGCCACGAACTTAGAACACCGCTCAATTCCGTCCTGGGTTTTTCCGAAATGCTGGCGGATGGGCTCTATGGTGAGCTGCCCGAGAAAGCGACCGCGACGCTGGTGCGCATTCAGGCCAACGGCAAGCACCTTCTCGGCCTGATCAATGATGTGCTCGACCTTTCCAAGATCGAGGCGGGGCAATTGCAGTTGACGATGGAGAGTTATTCTGCCGGGCAAATAGTGAAATCAGTGGCCTCGGCGACCGAGCCCCTGGCGCGGGCCAAGAAGTTGGCACTTACAACCAACATCGCCGAGGGCATGCCGCCGGGCCGCGGCGACGAACGCCGCCTCACCCAGGTGCTGATCAATCTCGCGGGCAACGCCGTCAAATTCACCGATACAGGCTCGGTCGATATCAGTGTTGGCATGGCTGGCGGGAATTTCGAATTCGCCGTGCGCGACACCGGGCCCGGTATTGCCCCCGAGCATCAGGCCCGTATCTTCGAGGAATTCCAACAGGTCGATGACAGCAGCACCCGCAAAAAAGGCGGCACCGGTCTTGGCCTTGCCATCTCAAAACGCATCGTCGAAATGCATGACGGCACTATCACGGTCAAGTCCACACTCGCGGCTGGATCGGAGTTCCGGGTTAGCATACCGGTGAAGGCAACCCAAAGGATGGAGGCCACATGAGCAAACGAATTCTGATGGTCGAGGACACCGAGGATAACCGCCAGATCCTGCGCGATCTCATGGACAGTATCGGCTATGAACTGCTCGAAGCCGTGGACGGTGCCGACGGCGTTGCAGTGGCCACCCGCGAGAAGCCCGACCTCATTCTCATGGACATGCAAATGCCGGTGATGGATGGCTATGAAGCCGCCCGCCGCATTAAATCCAACCCTGAGCTCCGCCATATCCCGATCATCGCGGTCACCTCCTTTGCCCTTGCCGGCGATGAAGCCAAAACCTTGGCGGCAGGCTGCGACGGCTATGTCGCCAAACCCTTCAGTCCCCGCCTGCTGCTCGCCAAAATCCACGAATATCTGCCATGAAAGAACTCGATGCGTAATCCAGCCCTCATTCTTTGCGTCGACGACACGCCGGAGAACCTGGAAATCCTGCGGGTGCGGCTGGAGGCAAATGGCTATGAGGTGGCGGAAGCAATCGACGGCGAAGATGGCCTGGAAAAAGCCCGGGCGCTGAAACCCGATCTCATTCTGCTTGATGTGATGATGCCAAAACTCGATGGCATCGCCGTGGTGCGGGCATTGAAACAGGACGTGGCTCTGCGGTCGATCCCGGTCATCCTCGTTACCGCAAAATCCGATACGCGCGACGTGGTGGCCGGATTGGACGCGGGCGGCGATGATTATCTGACGAAACCGTTTGAACATTCAGCCCTGCTCGCCCGGGTGCGTTCGATGCTGCGCCAGAAGGCGCTGCACGATACTGTCGAGACGCAAGCGCGGACTCTCGAGGAACAGGCGGGACAACTGGCGGCATGGAACAAGTCGCTGGAAAACACTGTCGCCGAGCAGGTCGGCGAGATTGAGCGCGCCAGCCGTCTCCGGCGTTTCCTGCCGGCACAGGTTGCCGATCTGGTCATGGCGGCTGGTCATGGCGAGTCTCTTCTCGACAGCCACCGCCGCGAAGTGACGGTGGTATTTTGCGATCTCCGGGGTTTCACGGCCTTTGCCGAAACCGCCGAACCCGAGGAGGTGATGGCGGTACTCAGCGAATATCACGCCTGCTTGGGAGTGCACATCGTCAGGCATGAAGGAACGCTCGAACGGTTCATGGGCGACGGATTGCTCGTTGTATTCAACGATCCGCTGCCATGCGCCGATCATACCGAGAGAGCCGTGCGCATGGCCTCGGGAATGCGTGATGACGTGGGCGAGTTTGCCGAGCGCTGGCGCAAGCACGGTCATGCGCTGGGTTTTGGCATCGGCATCGCGCGTGGCCACGCGACAATCGGGCGGATCGGTTTCGACCAACGCTGGGACTACGCGGTTATCGGCAGCGTGCCAAACCTTGCTGCGCGATTGTGCGGAGAGGCCGCGGCCGGCCAGATTCTTGTCAGCCAGCGGGTCTTCGGCGCCGTCGAGCAGGCAGTTGAATCCCGCCCCGCCGGCGATCTGGTGCTCAAGGGCTTTCACCGCCCGGTACCGGCCTATGACATTGTCCGCTGGGTCGGGTGACATCGCCCCGCCATCCCTGACCAGGTGGTTGCCGGTCGATCCAGCGGTCAGTCCGCGCTGGAATATCGAGGCGCCAACGGCACCGGATTTCGTCGCGTCACCTGGTTTCTCCGCTCATCGTCAATTCTCCAGATCCTGTGCCAGCAGTCCCCAGGCCTTCAGGAAAAAATCCGGCGCGCCAAAATTGCCGGACTTCAGCGCCAATGCCAAATCGGGCACGCCGATGCTGCGTGTCCAAGGTACGCCGGGGTCGATCTCGGGGCCAATATGCAAGGCCCGCACGCCAAGCGCTGCCACCACCGCGCCCGATGTTTCACCGCCAGCGATTAGAAAGCGGGTGAAGCCACTGGCGAGTAGCCCGCGCCCCACATCAGCCAGGAGGTTCTCGACAATTGCACCGGCGCGCTCAACACCAATCTTTTCCTGCACCGCGCGCACGATGATGGGATCAGCACTGGAATAGACGAGGACGGGACGATCCCGCGTGTTCTCGATCACCCAGGCGACAACCTGGTCCGCTGTCAGCGTGCCCGCGGCAATCGCCAATGCGTCGATCTGAAAGGCCGGGGTTCCCGCCGCAATCGCGGCCTGCACCTGGCCTCGCGTTGCAGCCGAGCAGGAGCCTGCGATGATTACCGGCTTTCCAACAGGAGCCGCGAGCGCCGAAGGAGCCGGACGTGCTGCCAGCTTTCCAGCGGCGCGAAAATTATCCGGCAGGCCCATGGCTACTCCAGATCCGCCGGTGATCAACGCCATGTCAGCGCAGGCGGCACCAATAAGGCGCAGATGTTCGTCACGGATTGCATCGACGATAACAATACGCTGGCCCGCTGCCCTCGCCTTGTCGAAGCCTTGGCGGATCGCCGCGACGCCGCGCTCGACAACGGCTAGCGCGATCAATCCCACTCCGCCCTTGGTTTGCCGTTGCAACACACGCACCAGATTGGCATCGCGCATGGGGGTCAGCGGATGATCCTTCATCGGACTGTCGGACAGCAACATGTCGCCCACAAATAGATGACCGAGATAGATCGAGCGCCCGGCCGCGGGGAACGCCGGACAGGCGATGGTGAGGCTCGATCCGGCGAAATCGAGCAACGCTTCGGCTACCGGCCCGATATTACCGTTGCTGGTTGAATCGAATGTCGAACAATACTTGAAGAACAGCTGTTCGGCCCCCGCCGCCCGCAATGCCGCCGCCGCCGCCAACGACATGGCAACCGCTTCGGCAGCTGGAATAGTGCGCGACTTCAGTGCGGCGACGACCGCTTCGGCGCCGCCAAAATCCATACCCGGCGGCGGTACGCCGATTACCTGCACGGTTTTCATGCCCTGACGGGAAATCATCAGCGCAAGATCGGTAGCTCCGGTCAAATCATCGGCGACAGCGCCCAAAAGCATATCTCGTTACCTCATCCGTTATTCTGTGTGCCGGGGCCGGTCGCGCGGCTCGCTGCCCTGCCGATACGACGGGGACGGGTTGCCGCGCAACTGTTCAGTCCGCGAATTAGCCCAGACAGTGTTTTGAACGCCTCCTCCCGCGCGCGCAACTATTTCATCGACCAGAATTCCGGCTTGTATCAGTGCACGGCAATCAGCAATAAGGAGACGATGAGCCTGTCTGCCCCCCGCGCATCGTCACGCTATCTGCTGCCGGCCATTGCGGTTGCCTTGTGCGGCGCGATGTGGGGCATCTTCTGGTATCCGCTGCGCTGGTTCGATGATCAGGGTGTTGGCGGCGGCTGGGTTAGTCTCATCTTCAATGCGGTGGCGATGTTGGCGCCATTGCCATGGCTGGTGCAGCGCAAGGCCTGGAACGGCTTTTGCGCGCAGACCCTGACCGGTCTTCTGCTCGGCAGCGCCTTCTCGCTCTACACGGTGAGCCTGGTGATGACCGACGTCATCCATGCCATTCTGCTGTTCTACCTGACGCCGGTGTGGAGCACGCTGGCTGGTTGGCTGTTCCTCGGCGAGCGGCTTAGTCTGGCGCGCATTGCCGCCATGGTGCTGGGATTTGCCGGCATGGCGTGCATCCTCGGCGTGGCCGATGGGGTGCCATTGCCGCGCAACGCAGGTGATTGGGTGGCGCTGGCGAGCGGGGTGTGCTGGTCAGTGGGGTCGCTGCGCAGCTACGCGCGGCCAGCGCCCGGTATTGCGCTGACGGTGTTCACATTCTCGGGCGGTGGTTTCATCTCCGCGGCAATCATTCTGACGATTTCCGCGGGCCTGTCGATGCCGCTGGCCAGCGCCGGTAATTTTGTGCCTGTCCTGCCGTGGATCATTGTGCTGGCACTGACCATCTTTGTGCCGCCGACCTTCCTGGTGCTGTGGGCGGCCCAGCGTATCGATCCGGGCCGGGTCGGCATTCTGCTGATGACCGAAGTCGTCGTCGGATCGATTACCGCGGCACTGTTTTCCGGCGAGTCGTTTGGTGCAGCCGAATTCCTCGGCACGGCACTTATCGTTTGTGCCGGGCTGATCGAAGTATTGGGGCGCCGCTAACCGGCGGAAAAGGAAAGCCTGCTATCTCATGGAGATAACAGGCTTTTTGGTTGCGGGAGCTGGATTTGAACCAACGACCTTCAGGTTATGAGCCTGACGAGCTACCGGGCTGCTCCATCCCGCGTCAATCGCTGAGGGGTATGTAGCAATCGGATCAGCGCTTGGAAACCCCTAATCCCGGTTTTTTTGTCCTTGGCATGACGATTTCTGGAAATATTTGATTATGACACCGGAAGCCGCCATCAATCTGGGCGCATGAGGGTAAGAGACCACGAAAATGCCGGTCATTCGGGCTGACCGGCCGCCTGGAAAGATGCTGCGGGGGCTGGCGCGAAGAACCCTGTCGGCGGCGATGAAGGACCTGAAGACCGCGGCGGCGGATGGCGGTGTGCATGGCGTGCGCAAGCGCCTCAAATTCACGCGAAGCCTTCTGCGCTTGGTGCGTTATTCAATCGGACGGCGTGATTTCGCCAGCGCCGATCGAAGGCTGCGCAAGGCCGCGGATGGGCTGGCTGGCGCGCGGCGGGCCGAAGCCCTTCGGGAAACCGTGAGCAAGTTGCAGGCGGAGATTTCCTTGCCGAAGAATGCCCTTGCCGAGCTTGGCGCTGCCATCGCGCGCGCCCACGATCAATATGCCACCGGGCAATCAATGCGGGACGCCATGCCGAAGGCCATGCGTAACATGGCAAGCGTACATCGCGCCGTCAGCCGCTGGCCGCTTGCCAGCCGCAGCATCGACCGGTTGGTGAAGGGGCTCAAGATGTCCTATGGGCGAGCTCGCAGGAAACTGGCGGAGGGGCTCTCTTCAGGTGAAATCGCCATTCTGCACGAAGCCCGGAAATCGGTGATCCATCATTTGCATCAGCTTGAAATTCTGCAGCCCCTATCACCCGGCATGATCGAAGCACGGACGCGGGAGTTGCCGATATTGCGCGAAGCATTGGGTGATCTCAATGACCTCGACGAACTCGAGGCTGTTATCGCCCAGGAGAACGTAACCGCCTTCTCCTCCATTGCCGAGCAAGACAGCGTGACGGCGGCCATCGCAGCACGGCGCAAGGTGCTGATGGATCTGGTGCGTGAAAGGTCCGATCATCTCTTCTCCGAACAACCAAAAGCCTTCGCCAACCGGATTGGCTCCATGTGGAAAGAAAAGCCAGATTGAGATTGCGGCTGGCGGGAGCGCTGCGTGAGCTGTGGCTAAATCATTTCAAACCGCTGCCCGGCTTCAGACTGAAACCAAATGCCGAACGTGAGTGCATATCCTGGCATCGTTCTCAATTGAATGCAGCGCAATTCCCGGTCAAACGATCCGCCATACACCCTCCCGGATCCAGATAATGGACCGCGGTTAGACATCAAAAGATGACGATGTCGGCGTTCGTCATGGTGGCACCAGTCTGCAGGTCGGCCATCATCAAGGGCGCAAGAGCACCGCTGCCATCACGATCAAACCACAGGGTCTGATCAGTCGTGCGGAAGATGAAAAGATCGTTCGCGTCGGTGGCGACATTTGTATTTTGAGAGAGAAATTGATCGGCAGCGAGCGTGCCGATGGGTAGTGAGCCAAACGCCGAACTCTTGAACTTGAACGTGTCGTCCGCCGATGAGAAATCCAAAATCCTGTCGCCGCGCTCTGAAAGCGCAATATAAACGAAAGAATCGTTGTTGGCCCCTCCGCTTAGAATATCGGCTCCTGCTCCGCCGCGGATTGTATCGTTTCCGCCATTGCCGCGCAGCGTGTCCACCCCGCCAAATCCATAGAGCTGGTTGTTGGCTGCATTGCCAACAATCGTATCGCCTCCGGTATTTGATCCGAAAATGACTTCTACGCTAACGAGAGTATCCCCTGCCGCATCGCCGGTCGCGACGAGCGAACCGTTAAGCGCGAGTGTGATGCCCGCTGAGTCTCTATAGTCTGCAGAATCCCTACCGGTTCCTCCGTTCAGGAAATCAGCCCCCGCACCTCCATGCAGAATATCGTTGTCATCTCCACCAAATAGAAAATCATCTCCACCCCTTCCGTCTAGGGTGTCGTTGCCGCTACCACCGCCCAAATAGTCGGCTGCACTTGTCTGCCCGACTACAATGTCATTCTTGTTTATCAGGGCGTCATTTAACCTATAAATCGCAAACTGGTCCCCAATGTGTCGCGTCGCCGCTGTAGGGTCTACTACGAATTCTGTATATTCGATGGTGGCCCCGGGATTACCAGAAACAAAATTGTCAACTAACCAAAGTCGATTTGTCGCGGGGTCATAAGCTGCGACAATTCCAGAATGCATGATCTCGCTGCCATTGTTTCCAATGGCACGGCCCCGAAAGAGGTCTCCAGGTTGAAAATCCCTAAAACTGTCGATGGTTTCATTATTCCGTTTGACGCCACTAGCTGCCAATGATCATCCGGCGTGTCGGGATGGGCGGTAGCCCCGTTTGTGATGTCCGATATGGGAACAACAAACAAATACTCATTGGGATCATTGGACGAAACGCTGTTCAGGAGGAGAGAGGTGGACCCACCAGTTGGCCCAATTTTTGTCAACGACTCAGGCCGAGTGTCGAAAAATGCGTTTCCGGACTCTACAGAAACCGTAAACACGAGCCCGGTACAATTGAAGTTGCCCCAAGTCTCACCAATATGACCTAGCAGGCTGCTGAAAAACTCTCGACTGTTGTGTGTTTACGTGATTCCGTGGGTTTTGCGGCCACGGAGTGATTTGCCATGCGCGGAGACGAGAAGCGGTCTGAGGGTCTGTTTTCGTATGTGCGGTTGGAGGAGCGGAT
>JANLWG010000385.1:0-2264 GCA_031364405.1 Hyphomicrobiales bacterium | reverse complement strand
GGCTGGCTGATGGTCTGGCCACAGGCGATCGGCAACGCTTGGTCGGCATAGGTCTGATCGGTGAAGCTTGGTTCGACAAAAATTTCGCGCGGCACTTTCTCGATCGCCTCCAGCACCCGCATGTCGCGCACCCCTTGATTGCGCAGCGCCATGAGGAGTTGGATCTTGCGATGATCGGTTGTCACTTGGCGTCGAGCACTTGGCGCATCGCCTCCATGGCTTCTACTTGAGTGAGATTCATGTGCAATGGTGTCACCGAGATGCGCTTGTTGAAGGCAGCCCACAGATCAGTCCCAACTGCGGGATTGCCACGTTCGCGCTTGAAACCGAGCCAATAATAGGGGCGGCCGCGGGCATCGACGCGCTCGTCGACGGTCAGCAGATTCTGGTCGCGTTTGCCCTGGCGGGTCACTTCGATGCCATGCAATTCATCCGGGCGGCAATCGGGAAAGTTCACGTTCATCAGCACGCCAGGCCCGAATTCCATGGTTACCAGTTTCTTGACCAGACTTGCTCCATAATGTTCGGCCACCGCATAGCTGAAACCATTGCCATGAATGCCCGTCACCTGCGACAGCGCGATCGACTTGAAGCCCAGCGTGGTGCCTTCCATCGCCGCCGCAATGGTGCCGGAATAGGTGACGTCATCGGCAATGTTCTGACCGCGATTGACGCCCGACAATACCAGATCGGGATTACCCGGCATGATCTTGCGTACCGCCATCACCACGCAATCCGTGGGCGTTCCAGCCACTTCAAAGCGCTTAGGGTCAATCTCGCGGTAACGGATGGGATTGGCCAGCGACAATGAGTGGCCCGCACCCGATTGTTCCTCCGCAGGCGCAACGATCCACACATCATCGGAAATCGACCGCGCGATCTTCTCCATGGTTTCGAGGCCGGGTGCGTGAATACCGTCGTCATTGGTGACCAGAATGCGCATCAGGGCCTCGTGATTTTCTCATGCCCGCCCATGTAGGGCCGCAAGATTTCGGGAATGGTCACGCTGCCATCGCCGTTTTGATAATTTTCCAACACTGCGATCATCGTGCGGCCCACCGCCAGGCCCGAGCCGTTCAGCGTGTGAACAAACCGCGTACCCTTGCCGTCGGCTGGCTTGTAACGCGCGTTCATCCGCCGCGCCTGAAACTCGCCGCAGACCGAACATGAAGAAATCTCGCGGAAGGTATTCTGCCCCGGCATCCACACCTCGATGTCGTAAGTCATGCGGCTGCCAAAACCCATGTCGCCGGTGCACAACCGCATCACCCGGTAATGCAGATTGAGGCGCCGCAGAACTTCCTCGGCACATGCCGTCATGCGTTCGAGTTCATCGCGCGATTGTTCCGCGCTGGTGATCGATACCAGTTCCACTTTGGAAAACTGATGCTGGCGGATCATGCCGCGGGTATCGCGGCCCGCCGCACCGGCTTCGGCGCGAAAACATGGGGTGTAGGCGGTCATGCGCAGTGGCAATTCTTTCTCGTCAAGAGTTCTATCGCGCACCAGATTGGTAAGTGAAACTTCCGCTGTCGGAATAAGCCAGCGGCCATCGGTTGTACGGAACAGGTCATCGGCGAACTTCGGCAGCTGGCCGGTGCCGAACATCGACTGATCGTTGACCATGCAGGGCACGTAGTGTTCGGTGTAGCCATTGGTTGCGGTTTGCAGATCGAGCATGAACTGGGCGAGCGCACGTTCTAGTCTGGCCAATTGTCCCTTCATCACCACAAAACGGGAACCGGCGATTTTCGTCGCGGTTTCGAAATCCATCAGGCCAAGCCATTCGCCAATATCGAAATGCTGGCGCGGTTCAAAAGCGAACTTCGGTGCCTCGCTCCAGCGCCGCACTTCGAGATTGCCGTGTTCGTCCTGGCCATCGGGCACGTCATCAAGGGGGATATTGGGAATGACGGCGAGCGCATCGGCGAGCTTCCTGTCGAACTGGCGCTCGACCTCCTCGCCCGACGAAATGAAATCCTTGAGACTGGTGACTTCTGCCTTGAGCGCCGCCGCCCTGGCCTCGTCGCCCGCCTTCATGGCCTCGCCCACCCCGCGCGAGACGGCGTTGCGGCGGGCCTGGGCGTCCTGCAATTTCTGGATGTGATCGCGCTTGGCGGCATCGATGATGATGAGCCCCGCCGCCATCGGCGGCAACCCGCGGCGGCCCAGCCCGTCGTCGAATGCCTCCGGATTTTCGCGAATGGCCTTGATATCGTGCATGTAATGATTCCCCGATTGGCTCCTCTATAGGGCCTTGGGCG
>JANLWG010000099.1:0-5901 GCA_031364405.1 Hyphomicrobiales bacterium | reverse complement strand
TCACTGCACAGATTCTAGCGCCTTCCGAAGACGCGCGTTAAGTCCGACAGGCTGCTAGACTTTCTACACGACCGGAATGCTATTTCTGATTGCATATGGCAAGTTTTAACTATTGGAAGCTGTAATGACCAGAAACGCCTCCCGGAGCCAAGCTTTTCGAATGCTCGTCATAGTTGTCGCCGCGATCTTTGGCGGCGAGTTGGCGATGATGTTTGGTCTTGAGTATTTGGATTTGGAAGAAGGGGCCTGGGTCAATCTCGCGGACTCATTTTCGCTCTCGCTGATTGTCTTTCCGATTGTCTATTTTGCGGTCTTCCGCCCGATCTTTGAGAAGAACCGCAAACTCGAGGCTGCGGAACAAGCCTTATTGTCGGCTCAGTCGGATCTGGAAAAACGCATCGTTGATCGAACCGCCGAAATCAGTCTGACCAACGATAAACTCAGCGAAAGCCTGGTAGCCATACGCACCCAGCAGCATGAGATGTCCATTCTTGCCGAGATGACGCGGTTGCTTCAGGCTTGCGACAACCTGGACGAAGCATGTGTTGTCGCCAGAAAGCAACTGCACCAGTTACTTGGAGGATCTTCGGGCGCGCTCTATCTGATGAACCACTCTCGAAACACCTTAAAGCGAACCCTCGAATGGGGTGTGGAAGGGCGCTTTGACGAGACTTTCGCTCCGCAAAGTTGTTGGGCGCTGCGCTGCGGCAGAGCGCTGGAAGCAAGGCCGGGCCAAGACGCCGTCTTTTGTACTCATATCGACACGTCGATAGAGGGTCACTGGCACTGCCTTCCCCTCACGGCGCATGGAGAGGCTTTGGGAACGCTCTGTCTGCAAACGGCGGGCGAGCATCCGCAAAGCTTTGCGCGCCGGGAAAGCGATGAATCCGAACGGGTGGCGTTCTACACGACGATTGCCGAAAACCTGGCACTTGCGATCGCCAACATACAACTGCGTGAAACGCTTCGACATCAAGCGCTCAGGGACCCGTTGACGGGGTTGTTCAACCGCCGATACTTGCTTGAGACCCTGCAACGCGAGATAGATCGATCAGCCTGTTCATCTTCACCGGCAAGCATCATCCTCTTCGACATTGACCATTTCAAGAAATTCAACGACGTTGCCGGTCATGACGCCGGAGATGCGATCATTGTAGCAATTGGCTCGCTGATGAAGCGCTGGGCACAGCCGTCGGAGATCGTGGCGCGCTATGGCGGGGAAGAGTTTATGATTGTGCTGCCTGATGCTACTCTGCAGCAGGCGATGGAGCGAGCAGAAGATATTCGCCGGGCAATAGAAGCGCTAACCGTCATCCACCTCAATCAGCGCCTTGGCCTGGTCACCATATCGGCCGGCGTCGCCACTTTCCCCACTGACGGCGGCAATCAGGCGGACTTGATCAAGGCAGCCGATGAGGCGCTCTATCAAGCGAAGCATGCGGGGAGAAACCGCGTCACGTCGGCAAGTTCAAGACTGATTGATGAAGGATTGGCGGTGCCGCCAGACCGGCTAAGAGGTTGATGACACGGCCGGCTGTAATAGCCCAGGTTTTCCGTTCAAATCCCGAGAAGGCCACCGTTGCCGCGGGATGATGCAGTCTGTGCAAGCATCGGCAACTCATGCAAGTAAACGATTCATTCTAACCGCTCTACGAGGCAGTCACGGTCCGGCTCGACCGTGGTGGTGCCGGAGCCATCAGGGCGCGGCGGTTGCGGATTTCATCGGTCATGGCGAGTACCGCTTCCGAGGCCGTGGTTTCGCAGACGGCGGGAACCAAACCATGGGCGAAAGCCGCCAGGGCCGCCCTGAACAACCGCCCCGAGAACCTGAGCGCGAACGCCATGTGCTCGAAATAGTTCTCGCCCACGGCTGCGGGATGCGCGGAAAACAGTCTGGACAAGATCGACATGCGGCGGCCTCCGGTTAAGTTCGAAATAAATATACCCCGGATTGCCATGGATTTTCTCCCAAACTTTGACGGATTCTGTATATTTATGGGAGATTATCCCAGCACATCGGAAAAACATGATGATAGACACCAAGAATCGTGCGATTCTTCGCGAAATTCAGCGCGATGCCAGACAATCAATTGAGCAGTTGGCGGACCAGGTAAATCTGTCGCGCAACGCCTGCTGGCGCCGGGTGAAGGCGCTTGAGGAGAACGGCACCATCCGGGCCCGCGTGGCGCTGCTTGATGCCAGCAAGCTCAACCTCGGTCTCACCGCCTTCATTGCCATCAAGACCGCCCAGCACGATCCCCAGTGGCTGGAGAAATTCGCCAGCGCGGTTAAGGACATCCCCGAGATCATCGGCGTCTACCGCACCACCGGCGACACCGACTACCTGCTGCAGGCGGTGGTGCCCGATATCGCCGGCTATGACCAGCTGTACAAACGGCTGATCGCCAAGATCGCGCTCACCGATGTGTCCTCCAGTTTCGTCATGGAGAAGATCAAGGAAACGACGGCACTTCCCTTGGATTACGCCGACTGATCAGCCGGCGATTGCCGCGCGTATCGCCGCCAGCGCTTCTTCGGCCTTGGTTGCATCGGGGCCGCCGGCCTGGGCCAGGTCGGGCCTGCCGCCGCCACCCTTGCCGCCGAGTTCCGCCGCTGCGAGCTTGACCAGATCGACCGCATTGTAACGACTCACGAGATCGCTGGTGACGCCAACACTGGCGCTGGCCCGGCCTTCATCATTGATACCAATGAGCGCCACAATGCCCGAGCCGAGTCTGATTTTTCCGTCGTCGACCAGCCCCTTCATGTCCTTGGGGTCGATGCCTTTCAGCACGCGCGCCATCAGTTTGATGCCGTTGACTTGGGTGATGCCGTCATCACCCGTGGCCGCACCGCCACCAAGCGCCAGCGCTTTCTTGGCTTCGGCCAATTCGCGCTCAAGCTTGCGGCGCTCATCGACCAGCGCTTCGACGCGGGCGATCATTTCGGCCGGAGAGGCTTTGAGCAAAGCCGCCGCCGCCTGCACGCGGGCGTCCTGCTCTTCGAAATAAGCCCGCGCGGCTGGCCCCGCCAGCGCCTCGATGCGGCGCACCCCGGCGGCCGTCGCACTTTCCGAAACCACCTTGATGAGGCCGATGTCGCCGGTGCGCGCCACATGGGTGCCGCCGCACAGTTCCAGCGAATAGATCGGCCGGCCCGCACCATGGGCGTTGCGGCCCATCGAAACCACGCGCACTTCATCGCCATATTTTTCGCCAAACAGCGCCATGGCACCCTCGGCGCGTGCGGCATCAACCGACATCAGCCTTGTGGTCACCGCATCGTTCTGCAGCACCATTTCGTTGGCGATGGTCTCGACCTGCCTGATTTCGTCGCGGCTCACCGGTTTGTTGTGGGAAATATCAAAGCGCAGGCGATTGGGTTCGACCAGCGAACCCTTCTGCGCCACATGGGCCCCAAGGGTTAGGCGCAGCGCTTCATGCAGCAAATGGGTGGCCGAATGATGCAGGCGGTTGCCGGTGCGCCGGGCATGATCGACGATGAGCTCGGCGGCGGCCGCCATCCTGATCGTGCCCTCTTCCACCATCCCTGAATGAACGATCAGATCGCCGACGCGTTTTTGCGTATCGGTGACGCGGAACACGCCGCCTTCCGCCGTCCTGATCGCCCCATGATCGCCGGTCTGGCCGCCGGACTCGCCATAGAACGGTGTCTGGTTCAGAACGATGGCGCCCCGTTGGCCTTTCGTCAGTGTACTGACTTCTTTGCCATCGACCACCAGCGCCCGCACGATGGCTTCCGCCGTCTCGGTATCATAACCAAGGAACTCCGATGCCCCGGCCCGCTCGCGGATTTCGAACCAGATGGTTTCGGTCTTGGCTTCACCCGATCCCCGCCAGGCTTTGCGGGCCTCGTCGCGCTGGGCTTTCATGGCGGCATCGAAGGCCGCGGTATCAACACTGATGCCGCGCGGACGCAGCGCATCCTGGGTGAGGTCGAGTGGAAATCCGTAGGTGTCATAGAGCTTGAAGGCGGTGGAGCCAGAGAAGGTGGCGCCTTCGTCGAGTTCCTCGACTTCCTGATTGAGGATTCCAAGTCCCCGCTCGAGGGTTCGCTTGAAGCGCGTCTCCTCAAGCTCCAGCGTCTCGGTGATCAAGAGTTGCGCTTGGACAAGCTCCTGGTACGCTGACCCCATCTGCCGAACCAGCTCCGGGACTAGAAGATGCATTAGGGGCTCTTTGCAGCCCAATTGGTGCGCGTATCTCATCGCGCGACGCATGATGCGGCGCAGGACGTATCCGCGACCCTCATTTGACGGTAGAACACCGTCCGCAATGAGGAAACTTGATGCGCGCAGGTGATCGGCGATGACCCGACGAGCGACTCTCAAGTTGCCGGTTTGGTGAATCGCCCGGAGCAATTCGTCTGAAGTAGAATCGTCTGGGGGTGCACCGACGCGGACTGCCATTTCCTGAATGTTTGCGATCAGCGCCCGGAACAAATCGGTTTCATAATTGTCGTGGGTTCCCTGCAGCACCGCGGCGACACGCTCAAGGCCCATGCCGGTATCGATCGAGGGCTTGGGCAGGCTGACGCGTTCGTCCTTCGTCACCTGCTCATATTGCATGAATACGAGATTCCAGATTTCGATGAAGCGGTCGCCATCGGCATCAACTGACCCCGGCGGGCCGCCGGGGATCTTGTCGCCGTGGTCGAAGAAAATTTCCGAGCACGGACCACATGGGCCGGTATCGCCCATCGCCCAGAAATTATCCGACGTCGGGATGCGGATGATGCGGCTGTCGGGGAGGCCGGCGATTTTCCGCCACAGGACGTGGGCCTCGTCGTCCTCGGAATAGACGGTGACGGTCAGCTTGTCTTTGGCGAGACCATATTCCCTGGTGATCAGCGTCCACGCCCATTCGATGGCGTCGGGCTAGAAATAATCGCCGAAGGAAAAATTGCCGAGCATTTCGAAGAAGGTGTGGTGGCGGGCAGTGTAGCCGACATTGTCGAGGTCATTGTGCTTGCCGCCGGCGCGCACGCATTTCTGCGCCGTGGTGGCGCGCACGTAGGGCCGCTTCTCGATGCCGGTGAAGACATTCTTGAATTGCACCATGCCCGAATTGGCGAACATCAGGGTGGGATCATTGCGCGGCACCAGCGGCGAGGAGGCGACGATCTCATGGCCCTGACGCCTGAAGAAATCGAGGAAGGTCGAACGAATTTGTGCAAGCGAGGTCATTGTCAGGTCTCGGTGATCAGGTATCGGGCATCAGGTATCAGGTATCAAGCAAGCTGGTCAAATATCGAATCGAAACCGGCGAAGCCAGAGTAATTTCTGGCACCTGACACCTGACAACCGATCCCTGACACCTGATCCCCCGATCCCTGAAAAAATGACGCCCCCCGGGGGCGCGGGGGGCGTCTACGCTTACCGGTGTGTGGGACCACACCTGTGCGACCAGCACCCGCATTGGGCTAAGGCGCCGGAATACCGTTGGAACAGGATCAGAGGATCAGTCGTCGGCGGCATCTTCCTTTTCCATGCCATTGCTGAGTGCCGCCGCGATCAGCCCGGCATTGCCGCGGATTGCCGCCTCGATGGCATTGGCCACGTCGGCATTCTGCTTCAAAAAGGTTTTGGCATTCTCGCGGCCCTGACCGATGCGGTCGCCATTGTAGGAATACCACGAGCCGGATTTGTCGACCACGCCGGCGGTAACCCCGAGATCGACCAGCTCGCCAACCTTGGAAATCCCCTCGCCATACATGATGTCGAATTCCACCTGCTTGAACGGCGGCGCCACCTTGTTCTTGACCACCTTGACCCGGGTCTGGTTGCCGACCACCTCGTCGCGGTCCTTGATGGCACCAATGCGGCGGATGTCGAGACGCACCGAGGCATAGAACTTGAGCGCATTGCCGCCCGCCGTGGTC
>JANLWG010000234.1:0-2082 GCA_031364405.1 Hyphomicrobiales bacterium | reverse complement strand
TGCTTACGCTGGTGGGACCAATGGCTGAAAGACGAACCGGCCGGCGTCGCGCGTGATCCCGACTACCGCTATTACATCATGGACAGCTACAAGCCCGGCAGTTTTCCCCCGCAAATTCCCGGGCGCTGGGTGGGCGACAGCTATTGGGGCTTCGGCAATGTCGATACCAAGAAATGGCATCTGAATGAAACCGGTATCGGTGGAGCCGAGGGTGCGGAGAAGGCGCTCGCCATTTCATCAAAGCAGAACACCGGGCTCGATGGCGGCGAATATTGCATCATCTGGCTGGGTCCGGAATTTCCCGGCGACCAGACGCGCGACGATGCGCAATCGCTGACTTTCGATTCGCCTGTTCTCGTCACCGACATGGATATCGTCGGCCAGCCCGCCGTCGAACTTGATTTCTCGGTGGACAAGGAGGTGGCCTTCCTCGCCGTGCGCCTCAATGATGTGTGGCCGTCGGGCGAAGTTTCGCGCATCACCTACCACTTGCAGAACCTGTGCATGCGCGAGAGCCGCGAGCATCCAACCAGGCTCGAACCCGGCAAGCGCTACCGCATGAAGATCAAGCTGGACGATATCGCCTGGCGCATCCCCAAGGGCCACAAGTTGCGGGTCTCGATCTCGACCAATTATTTCCCGATGATGTGGCCTGCTCCCGAGCCGGTAACGCTGACGGTCTATACCGGCAAATCCTACGTGCATGTGCCGGTCCGCAAGGAGATCGCCGGTGAAGTGCTGCTGTCATGGAAACCCGCCGAAGCCGCAGCACCCGCCAAACTGAAGGAATTGAAGAAGCCCCGGCACAGCCGCGAGACGGTGATCGATCCCAAAACCGGCGAAACCCGCATCGAAATCGTCGATGATTTCGGCTCGGTGGAAATCAAGCCGCATGGGCTGATTACTAATTCGGTGGGCCGGGAAAATTATTCAATCATGCCGGATGATCCGCTGTCGTCCAAAATGGAAACCCACTGGACCGAGGAAACCAAACGCGGCACCTGGGCGACGCGCACCGAAACCTACGGGCGGTTGACTTCGACCAAGACGCACTGGATCGTCTGGGGCAAGATCGAGGCTTACGAGGGCAAGAAGAAAGTGTTCGAGAAGGAGTTCAGCGAGGAGATTGAGAGGAAGATGCAGTAGACACCAAGACTGTCAACGTCGGATTTATTCCGGCGACCCATGGCGCATCCGTTCCGACGACAGAGCATGCGGAGCGATGGGTCCCCGGAACAAGTCCGGGGATGACAGTTCTATCGGAAGAACAAGGGATAAAGGTCGAGCCAATGCGGGTTGTCGCGTTCGATCAGGTTGATCTTCCATTGGCGTGGCCATTTCTTCATGGTTTTTTCGCGCTGAATGGCAGCGCCAATCTCGCCGAAATATTCGAACCAGACGAGCGTATGAACTTTGTATTTTTGGGTGAAACCGGGAATTTCACCGGACTTATGTTGAGCGATGCGCGAGATGAGATCGCCGGTAACACCGATATAGAGTGTGCCATGGATTTCGCTGGCCAGCAGATAGACAGCGTAGACGCGTTCTTCGCCGGGAAGCCGGTGGACCATCCTCCAATACTGTCATTGCCGGGCTTGTCCCGGCAACCCATTTCTCAGAGGGTCCCGAGATGTGGAACGATGGGTCACCGGGACAAGCCCGGGGATGACAGATTTTGTTGTGTTCGTTCCACCCGCCCCACGCCACCAGCCTCGCCATAAACATCTCGCACTTGCGCAGTTCGGAAACTTCCACATACTCATACCAACGGCCCGTCACATTGACTCTGACAGGCCACGATTTCCCATTTTTGTCATCCCCGGACGTGTTCCGGGGACCCATGGCGCATCAGGCCCGGCGCTGGAATTTACTGCACCATGGGTCGCCGGACTAAATCCGGCGATGACAGATTGGGGATCATTGAGCAACGGTCAAAATCAGGGACAGGCGGAATGAAAAGATTCCGGCAGGGCGGATGAGGGCCTCCCGCCGCAAATAGGGTGTTCGGGATAGCATCTAACCGCTCTTGACTTTATTCCTATATTGTGCTAACCGTCCTTTCAGGCTGAACCACAGGAGGGG
>JANLWG010000219.1:0-4491 GCA_031364405.1 Hyphomicrobiales bacterium | reverse complement strand
CTTGGCCGCTGCTGCAAACCTTGCCGGGCCGGGTGCTCGATGTGATGCGCAACGAGACCCTGCTGGCCATTCCGTTCTTCACCTTCATGGGGATCATTCTGGAAAAATCCGGCATGGCGGAAGATCTGCTCGATACCATCGGGCAGTTGTTCGGCCCCATCCGCGGCGGGCTGGCCTATGCGGTGGTGCTGGTCGGAGCCCTGCTGGCGGCGACGACCGGGGTGGTGGCGGCCTCGGTCATCGCCATGGGATTGATCTCGCTGCCGATCATGCTGCGCTATGGCTATGACCGCCCGGTGGCCACCGGGGTCATTGCCGCGTCGGGCACGCTCGCCCAAATCATTCCGCCCTCGCTGGTGCTCATCGTGCTGGCCGACCAACTCGGCCGCTCGGTCGGCGACATGTATGCGGGCGCCATTATTCCGGGCCTCATGCTAACGGTGATCTATTGTCTGTATGTCCTCTACTTATCAATCATGAGGCCTGAGAAGGTGCCGGCCCTTCCCCTGTCGGCACGCACCCTCACCGGCAGCCCGCTGCAGCTTCTGGTGTTCGCCGTCGCAGGCCTTGGCATCGGTCTCCTGGCTTATTATTTGCTTGCGGCACGACTGGAAAATGGCGCGGGCATCTGGGCGGCGACCATCGCCATGGCCGTGGTCTATGCCTATGCTCTGGCCGACCAGCGGCTTCACCTCGCGGCACTTTCGCGGCTGGCGCAACAGGTGATCATCGTGCTGGTGCCGCCACTTGCCCTTATCTTCCTGGTGTTGGGAACGATCTTCCTTGGCGTGGCCACTCCCACCGAAGGCGGCGCCATGGGAGCATCAGGCGCGCTCCTGCTTGCCTTCGCCAAGCGCCGCCTGAGTTTCAACCTGATCAGCGACGCGCTGGATGCAACCACCAGGCTCGCCTGTTTTGTGCTGTTCATCCTGATCGGCAGCCGGATTTTTTCCCTCACCTTCTATGGCATCAACGGCCATCTTTGGGTGGAACATTTGTTCCTGGGCCTTCCTGGCGGCCAATGGGGATTTCTCCTCGCCGTCAACATTCTGGTTTTCGTTCTCGGCTGCTTCATCGACTTCTTCGAGATCGCCTTCATCGTGGTGCCGCTGCTGGCACCGGTTGCGGCAAAACTCGGTATCGATCTCGTTTGGTTCGGCGTCATCCTGGGGGTCAACTTGCAGACAAGCTTCCTCACGCCACCATTTGGTTTCGCGCTGTTCTACATGCGCTCGGTGGCGCCCGTGGCGGCGTTCATCGACAAGGTAACCGGCAAGACCATCGCGGGCATCACCACCGGGCAAATCTATCGTGGCGCCGTGGCTTTTATTTTCCTGCAGGCGATCATGATCGGCATCACCGTTGCCTTTCCAGGCATCGCCATCAAGCAGGCCGCTCCCGCCGTTGATCCCTCGACCATCGAAATCGAGCTGCCACCGCCCACCGATTCCGGCGAGCCACCGAGTTTCAATTAGCCGCTACGCACCACCGGGTTGCGGGCCATCGTAACCGCCGATGATGACGACGTCGGCCTCGGCACAAGTCTGGCGCAACGCCAGAGCTTTGGCATAATCATTAGAACGGTAACAGGCGACGGCTGCTTCGTAACTGGGAAACTCGATCACCACGATGCGTGACCGCGCACGTCCCTCGGGATTTTCAAAAGGCCCGCCACGCACGATAAAACGCCCGTGATATTTTGCGAAGGCGACTGCGTTGGCAGCAACGTAGCCCTTATAGGCTTCAGCGTCGCCGACATCGACCTGTGCAATCCAGTAGCCCTTGGGCATCAATTACTCCTTGAGACCAGGGCCCCCGAAGGGGCCCTTGCATGGCACTACAGCATTTTCTTGCGTTGCTGGCCCATCATGAAATTGTCGAAAGTGGCTTCCGAAACCTGTTGCCAGAGATAGGCATCGGCGCGGAAGGCCATCATCGCGTCATGAATTTTCTTGAAGGCGGCATTGCTTGCGGAAATTTCGGCATAGGTTTCCGTCGCCGCATTGAAACTGGCTTCCATCACATCCTGCGGATAGGGACGCAGCACCGCACCACTGCCCACCAGGGATTTCAGGGCGGCGGGATTCTTGGCATCATATTTGGCCAGCATGTCGCAATTGGCGGCCTGGCAGGCGGATTTCACGATCGATTGATAGGCCGGAGAAAGTTCCGCCCATTTCGCCGTGTTGATCATGGTGTGCAGCATGGCGCCGCCCTCCCACCAGCCGGGGTAATAATAGAATTTGGCGACTTTGTAGAAGCCGAGCTTCTCGTCATCATAGGGGCCGACCCATTCGGCCGCATCGATGGTGCCTTTTTCCAGCGACGGATAGATATCACCACCGGCGATCTGCTGGGGCACCACACCCACCTTGGAAATCACCTTGCCGCCAAAGCCGCCGATGCGCATCTTGACACCCTGCAGATCGGCCAGCGACTTGATCTCCTTGCGGAACCAGCCGCCCATCTGGGCGCCGGTATTGCCACAGGGAAATGCGATGAGATTGCGGGTACCATAGAATTCATTCATCAGCTCAAGGCCGCCGCCGTGATACATCCAGCCATTCTGCTGGCGGGCGTTGAGGCCGAACGGAACGGCGGTGCCAAAGGCGAATGCCGGATCCTTGCCCCAGTAATAATAGCTTGCCGTGTGGCACATCTCGATTGAACCCTTCGCCACCTCATTGGCGGCTTCAAGGCCTGGTGCAATTTCGCCCGCCGGAAAAACCTGGATGTGGAATTTTCCATCGGTCGCCTCGGATACGTATTTGGAGAAAGTCTCGGCGGCACCAAATATCGTGTCGAGCGCCTTGGGGAAGCTCGATGTCATGCGCCATTTGATCTCGGGCGCGGATTGGGCAATGGCGGGTGCGGCAAGGGCTGCGGTCGCAGCAGTTGCAACACCAGCCGATCTCATGAATTTACGGCGATCCATCCAAATTCTCCCTTGGCCATTTTATGGCTTGTTACTTTCGCGGGGGCGGCCTCGCACCCCCGCGATGTTGCACTATATGCGAAAACCTGCCGCGGGCAATCGGCGGCCGGGGAATCCCGGCGGACGCCGGCTACGGCATCCACACGGCGCGCGCCGTGGCCAAGAAGGCCACATGGCGATTAGTAGCCGGTTCAAGTGATCAGCGAATTGAGGCTGGACCCCAGTTTGGAATAATTCTAAAATTGATTGCCGTTAACTCTTGCAAAGAGACCGTCTTGAGAAGTTTTGCCGACCTGACTGAAAGAGAACTGCTGGCGCTGGCGATTTCCAGTGAGGACGATGACGCGCGCGCCTACGCGGGATTTGCCCACTCGCTGATGGAAACCTATCCCGCTTCCGCCAAGATCTTTGTCGAAATGGCCGAAGAGGAGCACCAGCACCGGCGTTGGCTTACCGACCTCTACCAGAGAAAGTTCGGCGATTTTATTCCGTTGATCCGGCGCAATGAAATTCAAGGATTCGTCAAGCACAAGCCGGCGTGGACCATCGGCAAGCTCAATATCGAGGAGATGCGCCAGCGCGCCGAGGTGATCGAGCTGGAGAATTACAGGTTCTATAAACAAGCGGCGGAACGCTCCGTGGATCCGCAGGTAAAATTGCTCCTCAACAATCTGGCCGAAGCCGAAAAGGGTCACGAATCATTGGCTGGCCGGCTGGGCGACAAGCATGTGACGGCTGATGCCAAGATCGAGGAGGGCGAGGCCAGGCGCCGGCTGTTCCTGCTGCAAGTGATTCAGCCGGGTCTTGTAGGCTTGATGGATGGCTCGGTGTCAACCCTGGCACCGCTGTTTGCGGCGGCCTTCGCCACGCACAGCACTTGGTCGACATTTCTTGTGGGCACGGCCGCATCGCTGGGGGCCGGCATTTCGATGGGCTTGGCTGAAGGCCTCTCCGATGATGGCAAACTGACGGGGCGTGGCCACCCGCTGATCCGCGGTGCGGCGGCAGGTATCATGACCGCTATCGGCGGCCTCGGACACACGTTGCCTTATCTCATTCCGGATTTTCAGACAGCGACCTGGGTGGCGGTCATCGTGGTGTTCTTTGAGTTATGGGCGATCTCGTGGATCCGCTACAAATATATGGATACGCCATTCTTGAAGGCGGCCTTCCAGATCGCCGTCGGCGGCTTCCTGGTGTTCCTGACCGGCATACTGATTGGCCGCGCGTAATACAATCAAGCGGTATTGACCGGATTGATCGCGGGAGAGAGAGTGCCATTTTGAAACAGCAGATCATATGGCAAACTTGGCAATCAGCCGTCTTTGCCGCTCATCCCATTTTCAGAATGCCCGCCGCCGCCAGGAAACCCAGCACGAGATAGCGGCCTGCAGTTGTATCAATGGCGTATAGTAGGTTGAAAATGGATCATTGCGAAAATGACGGGGCTGGATCTCCGGCCACGAGATTGATGTAGCCAGAGCGGGGTCACTTTTGACTGAGTCGAATTGGGATTTCCAAATCAGCTGAAGTCTGGATCAAACTGTTGGCCGGAT
>JANLWG010000087.1:0-14452 GCA_031364405.1 Hyphomicrobiales bacterium | reverse complement strand
AGGACTGTGGACTTCGCTTCTTTTGGACCAGCAGGGCGGTCAGCAACCGTGTCCCGATTCTTCCATTTGGCAACCGTCTTCTGGTTGATCCCATCACGCGCAGCCAGCGCTCTCAGGCTTGTTTGACTATGTTGTATCGCTCGACGGACTGCCTCCGCCGTTGTGGCGCTGCCGTGCAAAATCTGGCCCATAGCGCCTCCTTCCATTCAATGGAAAACAATGCACCATCAAATGCCGGGACTAAACATCTAGTGTTGGCGGCCGTTCACGCGCTAAACTCCGGCCCTCTGATTCTCTCGGGATGATCAATGCCGCTTTCCAGCATGACGGGTTTTGCACGCGTTTCAGGCGCTCTCGGTGGCCTGCATTGGCAATGGGAGGCCAAGAGTGTCAACGGCAAGGCGCTTGATGTGCGCTGCCGCCTTCCCGCCGGTTTCGAAATGCTCGAGCAGGGCGTGCGCGCCGCCGTGGCCGAAAAGCTGAAACGCGGCAGCCTGCAAATCTCCCTCAGTGTCAGCGGCATGGCCCAGACCGAGGTGGTGCAGTTGAACGAGGCCGTGCTGGCGCAGGTGCTGAATGCCGGTCAGCGCTTGCGCGAACAGATTGGCGGCGAACCAATGCGCGCTGATGTCATTCTCGGTATGCGAGGCGTTCTCGACGTGGCCGTGGCGCAGGAGGATAACGCCGCAATTGAACGGCGCAACGCAACCATTCTGGCCAGTTTCAATGCAGCACTAACCGCCCTGGTCGAGTCCCGCCGCGAGGAGGGGGCCAGGCTTCACGCCCTGCTGGTAATCCAGGTGGAGCGTATTCAGGCTCTCGCCGATGCCGCCCGGGAAAATCCCGCCCGCGGCGCTGAGGCGATCAAAGCGAGACTGTCCGAACAGGTGGCACGGCTGATCGAAACCGGGCAGGGCCTCGATGCCGCCCGCCTGCATCAGGAGGCGGTGCTGATCGCCACCAGGGCCGATATCCAGGAAGAACTCGACCGCCTCATGTCGCATGTGGAGGCCGCGCATTCGCTCTTGGCTTCCGGCGCCGCCGTCGGCCGCAAATTCGATTTCCTGGCGCAGGAGTTTAACCGCGAGGCCAACACATTGTGCTCGAAAGCCATCGACAAGACCATGACGGCAATTGGTCTCGATCTGAAAACCGTCATCGACCAGATGCGCGAACAGGTGCAAAACATTGAATAAGCCAGGTGTCACAACCAATATCCCCAGGCGTGGCCTTCTCCTCGTCATGTCCTCGCCCTCAGGTGCCGGCAAGACCACGCTGTCGCGCCGCCTGCTTGCCGCCGACCGCAATATCACCATGTCGGTCTCGGTGACGACACGCCCGCCACGGCCCGGCGAAGTGGACGGCAAGGATTATTATTTCATCGCCAAGGATGATTTTGCCAGGCGGCGCGATACCGGCGATTTGCTTGAGTGGGCGGAAGTCTTCGGCAATTTTTATGGCACGCCGCGAAAGCCCGTGGAGGCCGCGTTGGCCCAGGGCCGCGATGTGCTGTTCGACATCGACTGGCAGGGCACCCAGCAACTGGCCCAGGCAATGGAGGATGATCTCGTCCGCATTTTTATTTTGCCGCCGTCAGCCGAGGAACTGCGCGAACGCCTGATCCGCCGCGCCCAGGATTCGTCCACCGTGGTGGCCAAGCGCATGGCGGAAGCCTCGCGCGAGATCAGCCATTGGCCGGAATATGATTACGTGATCGTCAATGATGATCTCGACGGCGCCGATGCGCAGATCAACGCCATTCTCACCGCCGAACGCCTGCGCCGCCGCCGCCGCACCGGATTGACCATTTTCGTCCGTGAGCTGACGAAGGGGCTTTAACCCACCAGCGCTGCCAGCCTTGCGAAGTCCGCAACCTGCAATTGCTCGGCGCGCAATTCCGGATCGATGCGGGCTTGGGCCAGCAATAACTCGGGATTGTCCACCAGCGATTTGAGGCTGGAGCGCAGCATTTTGCGGCGCTGGCCAAAGGCCGCCGCCGTCACCCGTTCAAGCACCGGGATCGCGCAAGCGGGCGCGGGGGTGGAGCGTGGAATCAACTGAACGATGCTCGAAGTCACTTTGGGTGGCGGTGTAAATGCCGAGCGGTTGACATCGAAGAGTTTGCGCGCTTCGCACAGATGCTGGCACAGCACCGACAGGCGGCCGTAATCCCTGGAACCGGGCTTGGCCACGATGCGCCCGGCCACTTCCTTTTGGAACATCAGCGTGAGCGAGTGATACCACGGCGGCCACCCGCCGCCAGTGAGCCAGCCAATGAGCAGGGGCGTCGCGATATTATAGGGCAGATTGGCGACGATCTTTGTGGGGCCGCCAACCAGAACGCTCCAATCGGCGTGAAGGGCATCGCCGGCAATGATGCGAAGTTTTCCCGGATACGCGGTCTCAACCTCCGCCAGCGCTGCGATGGCCCGGTCATCGCGCTCTATGGCGATCACATCGTTAGCACCTTCCATTAGCAGTGCCCGCGTCAGGCCGCCGGGACCGGGTCCCACTTCGATGACGGTAAAACCATCGAACGGTGCCGCTGCCCTGGCGATGCGGCGGGTGAGATTGAGATCGAACAGGAAATTCTGGCCAAGGCTCTTCTTCGCCGCAAGGCCAAAGCGCGCGATCACCTCGCGCAACGGCGGCAGTTCGTCGTCAGCCACCGGCGGCCCGCGCCATATCGGCGGCAAGTGAAATGGCGGCGATCAGGCTCTGCGGGTTGGCAGCGCCGGTACCCGCAATGTTCAGCGCCGTGCCGTGATCGGGCGAAGTGCGGATGAAGGGAAGCCCCAGGCTCACATTGACGCCGCCATGGAAATCCAGGGTCTTCACCGGGATCAGCGCCTGGTCGTGATACATGCAGAGAATAGCATCGTAGCGGCTGCGCGCCTCGGCGTGGAAGGCGGTATCGGCGGGCAGCGGTCCCGATACGCCGAGGCCCTCGGCAGCCAGTTGCCGGAGAGCGGGCACAATGATGTCGCGGTCCTCGGTGCCGATGGTGCCGTTTTCGCCAGCGTGGGGATTGAGCCCGGTAAAGGCCAGCCGCGGGCGGCCAATGCCGAAGTAGCGCTTGAGATCGCGCGCCACAATCCGGGCTTGCGTCATGATCGCCTGCCCAGTGAGAGCTGCCGCCACTTGCGCCAGAGGAATATGGACGGTGACCGGAATGGCGCGCAGGTCTTTTGCCACCAGCATCATCACCTCATGCACATCATGGCCACGGGCCCTGGCGAGATGGGCCAGATAATCCGTGTGCCCCTGATGGCGGAAGCCCGCCGCATAGAGCGCTTCCTTGTGGATCGGATTGGTTACCATGGCTGATGCCGATCCATCCAAGACCAGTGCGACAGCTTCATCAATGGCGGCAATCACCTGAGGCGCCGTGGCCGGGTCAATTCTGCCCGCCTTGGGTGCTACATTCAATGGACGGTGCAGTACGGGCAGGCGATCGGTGAAGACCGCACTGGCCTCGTGCGGGCTGTGGATTGTTTTGATGGCGATGCCAATCGGATCACGCGCTGCCCAATAGCCGGCATCACCAAGCAGGAAGAAGCAGCACCGGGGCTGGTCCCTCAAGGCGCGCCATGCCATTGCGGTGATCTCGGGGGCTATTCCCGCAGGCTCGCCGGAGGTGAGTACAATCGGGATTCGTGCCGTCACGGGCGTACTATTGCGTGTAGCCGGGATTGCGGTACTCGACGTAGATATTGCCGCGGGCTTCCTTCATGTAGATTTCTTCCAGAACGCTGTATTTCTCGTTGATCAGGGCGTTCTCCACCTGCTGACGGGTTGGCATTTTGAACGTCGGTACCTGCGGTGTAATCTTGCGGGAGCCACAAAAAGCCAACAGCTGAATGCCGTCCTTGCCGCGCATTGGTCCGATGACTTTTCCCGGGCCAACCTTGTCGAGTGCGGCTTTCATTGGTTTCGGCAGTTTTGCTGCATCGGCTTCGATTGGCTTGCTGAACTTCACATTGTAGACGCCACTGGCGGCGGCCCGCGCATTTTTGCAACCGGTGAATTGCCGGGCGACTTGCACCGCCTCGATCGCCCGCGCCTGCATCAGCTGCGCTGCCATGGCGTCATTTTTCTCAACCGGCAAGTTGATTTCCATAATGGTATAGACGGAAACGGCCCTCATCCGCGGATCGCTCTTGATCTCGGCCAGGCGTGAGCCATATTTTTGTTGAATCTCGGCCAGTTTGGCGTCGACATCCTCCGGCTTGATCACCACATCGGCCCGGTATTTGCTGCCGAGAATGCGGTTGAAACCGACCGAGGCCGCGACATAGCGGCGGAACGTCTCTTCACTAATTCCCTGCTTGGCAAGTATCGTCGTAAGCCCGGCGGGGGTGGAATTCATCCCCTTGGCCATATTGGCAACCTGTTTGCTTATTTCGGCGTCAGTGGCACTCATTTTGAGCCGCTTTGCCTCGGCAAGCTTGACAACATCGTCAATGATCGACTGTAGGGCCATTTTCCGCGACAATCCCTTCTCCGGAAGGTCGTCCAATATTTTCATCAGGCTGATGCGCTGAGTGACGTCAAGTTCGGTAATCGGAACATCATTGGCAATCGCCACGACTCCCAGAGTTTCAGCCAGCGCCAGTTGAGCCGGCACCGCCTGCATGAGGCCGAGGCTAAGTAGAAAGCAAAGAAACCGGAACGTTCGAAAAGTCATGCTTCTCTTCAAAATCCAAAACTACCGCCAAGTTTTCCGATGGTGCGGAATTCGACAGACAGCTTGATGCTGCGATTGACGGAATTATCGCCGGATTTGGCAGCTTCGCCCTCGGCATAGGTGAGCTTGGCTTTCATACAGTCGCAATCGAAAGCCACACCCAGGACCTTGTCGACGAACTTGTTCTCCGCAAGGTCGTAGCGCACTCCGCCAAACAAACTCCAAGCTTCGTCCAGCCAGTAACTCGCATCGCTCCAAATCTGTTCTTCTTGAGTTGACCGGCCATAAGCCGGCGCGGCGCCAATGTCCGCATAGCTCAATGAGCCTGAAAACCTGTCCAAAGTGAGGCTGACTGACGCCTCTTGGGAGTTGATGCGCGACAAGTCCTCTTCGGCACGGGCCTCATAGGTAAGTCTTATGTATTCGTTTGGTTGAAGGGCCACGGCCCCCACCAGGTCCGACACCGGACCCTCAAGGCCCGATCCGGCAACAAAACTGTTCTCACCCGCGATGTGGAACGATTCGCCCAGGCTCATGCGCGCGAAGCCGCCGTTTTCGCCAAGAAAGCTGTACATGAGGCCGGCGTTGGCCCGGGTTCCGCTGTCGTAGCGATCATAGCCGCTAACACGTTCCTGCAGAAAGAGATTTGTATGATCGAAATTGAGGGTGATTGCATCTTCCGGCCCAATCGCTGACTGATCCTTCTCCCCAGTGGCGGTAATGAGTTGCGCAACCGGCGTAATAATATTCTGGCCGTAGCCCTGTGCCGCAATGAATGGCCAGCGAACATCAACGCCGGCTGAAGGTAACAGTTGCGCCGTCGTCTCTTGACCAGAAGCGGCCCCCGCCACATCCTCGCTGACATAGGCCTCGCCGCGAACCCGCATGAAAGGTGTGATCATCTGGCCAAACCCGTTGATCATCTGCTTCTGCCAATGCAGATTGACGATGCCGCGTGTCTGCTCGGTTCCGAGATCGGAGTTGACGAGCGTCACGGCCTCATCGCGGCTCAACGAATAGGCATTCAGGTCAAAGCCCAATTCACCGCCGAACACCGGATCGGCGAAGATGTGGCTGGCGGTCACATAAGGCAATGCAGTGGGCAGCAGGTCCTGGCTCTCGTCGGTCAGAGTGGTCTGGTAATGCAGCATTTGAGCGGAGATATAGGTCCGGTCTGCCATGCCGGTGACATGCATGTCACTGGCAATCATGTCGCTGGTGACCAAGTTTTTGTCTTCGTAGCCGAAGTTGTAGTCGTCGAGAAAAGTCCTGTCGCTGACCAGTGTGCCATCCCAACCCCACGACCAAAAATCGCTCAGTTTGAATTGGCCTTTCGATTTAAGCGCTCCGCGCTGCCGGCTTTCATCATTGCCAGCTTTAGGGTCGAACTGATTGACCCCGTAACCGCCAACACTGTACTGGCCATTATTCAGCCTGTGGCGAAATTCGAGATCAGCTACAGGGCCCTGTTTCGTCGTCCAGTTGGGGCTGAATGTTAAGTCGGCATTGGGCGCAAGCACCCAGAAATAGGGTGTCGTAACGCCAACGCCATAGGCTGGGCCAGAGCTCGCATTTGGCAATAAAAATCCAGTTCGGCGTTTTACCGTGGGATCGGGATAGGCCAGATAGGGCGACCAGAAAACCGGCACGCCGCCGATCTCGAACCGCGGATGCTCGTAATAGATGGTCTTGGTATTCTGATCGTGCGTCGCCTTGCGCGCCACGATCTGCCACAGCGGTTTGCCGCTCTTGCCCACGCAATCCTTGCAGGCTGTGTAGGTGGCGTGTTCATAAACGGTGATGCCATCTGCCGTGCGCTTGGCATAGTCAGCGGTAATGGTCACGTCGTTGGTGAGCAGAGCCTTGACGTGAAGCGCGAAGCCTTCCTTGAACTTTTTGGTGATCTCGGAATAGTCCGCTTGCAGCACGTTGCCATTGGGTTCGCGCAGTTCGACCGAGCCATTGGCCTTGAAGATGTCCTTGTCGATGTCATAGACGACTTTCGTCGCGGTCAGCACGTAGGGGCCATAGCTGATCTGCACGAGACCGGTCGCGGTGGCAATTTTCCGCTTCGAATCATAGGTAATCCTGTCGGCCACAACATTGGCGCGGGTTCCCTTGGCCGGGGCCTTGGTAACCGGCTTTATGAACTTGGGAGGTTTCTTGGCTTCAGTCGTATTCGAAATGGCGGCGGCGGCATGGGGCAATGCCCAGCCCACGGCAAAACCGAGGCACAATAGCGCGACCGCGGCGGAGCTTGTGCCCCGCAGACGGCTTTCGCGCCTGATCCCGATTTTCCCCAATCTCACCCGAGCATCTGCCTCTTCACCAAACTTTACACATTCTTAACGGCTTTCACCCGGCAGGTGAAGCAATGTTTCGTGAGGCAGGATGAGGGTCAATTCTGGCCGAAGCACGGCGCGGGGGGCATTGTGGTTAATGCCCGGTTGCGCTTAGGTGAGCCATCCTCCTACCCGCGGGAGTCGAGTCCCGCCAAAATGACTCTCGCCACAATTGCCGCAACCGCTTTCCGCACCGCAATGGATAAACACATGAAAGTCAAATTCGCCGGCCGCGCACTGCAACATTCGGGTGTCCTGGTCATTTTCGCCGCTGAGCGCGGGCAGTTGGGCAAACTTGCGGCAGGCGTCGACAGCCGCACCGGCGGCCACCTTAGGCAGGCCATCAAGGCAGCAACCTTCGCCGCCAAGCGCGATCAGATGCTCGATGTGGTGGCGCCTGGCGGCGGCTTTGACCGGGTTATCGTGTTTGGTCTCGGCAAACTCGAAAAATTGCAGGCTGCCGATGTTGAATTGCTCGGCGGCGCCATCGCCGGCGCCTTGCAAAATCTAAAGATCAAGGAAGCCGCCATCGCTGTTGATCTGCCAGAGCAGTTTGGCGGCAAGGGATCTGCCGCAGCCCTTGTAGCTTCAGGTGCCCGGCTACGCGTCTACAGCTTCAACCAGTACAAATCCAAGAAGCCTGAGACTACCACCCTTGTCGCACTGACGATCCACAGTGCGGACGCCAAGGCGGCACAAAAAGCTTATGTGCCTTTCGAGGCCGTCGCCGAAGGCGTGCACCTGGCGCGCAATCTCGTCAACGAACCACCCAATAAACTTTTCCCGGTGGATTTTGCCAAGCGCGCCAAACTGCTCGCCAGGTACGGCATCAGGCTCGATATCCTGACCCCGTCGCAGATGAAGCGGCTTGGCATGGGCGCCATGCTCGGGGTGGCGCAAGGCTCGCCCCAGGAGGCTCGCATCGTGGTCATGCGCTGGCATGGCGGCAAGCGCGGCGAGAAACCCGTGGCCTTCGTCGGTAAGGGAGTAACCTTCGATACCGGCGGCATTTCGATCAAGCCATCCGCCGGCATGGAGGACATGAAAGGCGATATGGGAGGTGCCGCTTGCGTCACCGGCCTGATGCTGGCCCTCGCCAAGCGCCGCGCCAAAGTCAATGCGATAGGGGCAATCGGGCTGGTCGAGAATATGCCCGACGGCAATGCCCAACGGCCGGGCGATGTGGTGACGTCGATGTCGGGCCAGACCATCGCCGTGCTCAACACCGACGCCGAAGGCCGCCTCGTGCTGGCCGATGTGCTGTGGTACATCCAGAACCGTTTCAAACCCAAATTCATGATCGACCTTGCGACCCTTACCGGTGCTATTCTGGTGGCGCTCGGCAGGGAACATGCAGGCCTGTTTTCCAACAATGATGAACTGGCCTCTCGCCTCTTGGATGCGGGCCTGGCTACCGGCGAAAAAGTCTGGCGCATGCCGCTGACCCCGGAGTACGACAAGATCATCGACCATGACGTGGCCGATGTTAAGAACACCGGCGGCCGTTTTGCGGGCTCGATCACGGCGGCACAGTTTATTCAGCGTTTTGTCAACAACGTGCCATGGGCTCACCTTGATGTGGCCGGCACCGCCATGGATTCCACCAAGAATGCCATCAACCAAAGCTGGGGCTCGGGCTGGGGCGTGCGCCTGCTCAATCGATTGGTGGCCGAGCACTACGAGCGTTAACTCTCCGGCGGCTGATTGACGGTCTTGCAGGCCTTCGATTCATCTTGATCGCCGGATGCTCGAGGGCGCGATCACCACCTTCCTTGCGGGCGGGACAGGCTGCTCGCAGTCTCGAGGCCAGGCCTTGCCTGCGATATCCCTTTGCGCCAATCTTGATATCATGGAACCGGCCGCAGGGCCGATTTCGAATCTTTTACGGCGGACATTTCGCGGGGTGGCGCATGGATAGGGTTGGGTTTATCGGCTTGGGGCGAATGGGCCGCCCGATGGCGTCGAATCTCTGCCGGAAGGGATTCCGGCTCACCGCCTATGACATCAACCCGGCGGCGCTTGCCGAGGTCGAGCAACTCCAGGCCCACGCTGCAACTTGTGTTGCTGAAGTTGCCGCCGCTGCCGATATCATTGTAACCATGCTGCCGACCCCGGCGGTGGTTCGCCACGTTGTGTCGGGCGCCGATGGTATTCTCGCCCATGCGCGGCCGGGTTCGCTCCTTCTCGAAATGAGTACGGTCGACCCCGAAACCACTGACACCTTGGCCAGTCTTGCCAAGCAAAAAGGCATCAGCTTCGTGGACGCTCCAGTCGGGCGCCTGGCAAGTCATGCCGACCGCGGTGAGTCGCTGTTTATGGTCGGCGGCACTCCCGCTGATCTGGCCCGCGTCCGGCCGCTGCTCGAGGCCATGGGCAGCACCGTCCACCACTGCGGAGATGTGGGCTCAGGCACGCGAACCAAGCTCATAAACAACTATCTCGCGATCACCTCCTGCCAGCTCAATGCCGAAGCCCTCGCCTTGTCGCAGCGGTTTGGCCTTTCGCTCGAACGAACACTCGAGGTGCTCTCCGGTACCACCGCCATGAACGGTCAGCTCAAGATCGCCTGGCCGGTGAAAGTACTAAAGGGCGACATCGAACCCGGTTTCACTATCGATTTGGCGCATAAGGATCTGACCTTGATTGTCGATGCGGCCAATGCCGCAAGGGTGCCGATGCCGCTTGCGGCAGCGGCGCGCGAAGCCTTCAGCACGGCGCGCGCCCGCGGGATGGGCGGCAAGGACTTCTCGGCGATGGTCGATAACTTGTGCGAACTTGCCGGGATCGTGAAGCCACGGCTCCCGGACTGACTGGCGATCGCCAGGTCGCGGTCTGACGATTTCCATGTTGAGCGTTCGCAGCCGGATGCGATGGTCACATTGAGTCGGAACACTCAATCCAGCATGGCATCTGCCGCGGTCATGCCGCCTTGTTGTAACTCTCTGCGATGCGAATTCCGCCAGGTTTCCGGGATTTCGAACCGCCCCTGCCAAACTCCGCGTTTGGATTTGCGCGCCTCCATCTCCTCATCCAGATAGGCCGCGCTGTGTTTGACGTAAGCGATGGCCCAGCCGAGGCGCACCATTTCGGCATTGATGTCGAGACGGCCCACACTGCATCGGGCAACGATGCGGCCATAGCGATCGGTATCGCGGGGTGTGCAGGAAAGTGTCTGGCCGCGCACCAGATCGGAGAGCGCCCGCTTGGCATTCTGGCCGCATGGATAATCGCCACCCATCTTGTTGACGCAGGACTGATGCAATTCCGGTGCATCAATGCCATGCAGCCGAAAGCTCCGATCGCCCCGGCGCAGCGAGTCGCCGTCGACGGCGATGAAGATTCCGGTTTGCGGAGTGAAGACGCCGGCCTGGTCGAGGGCGAGCATCACAATCACCAAGGCTGCAAGAAATACCAGAGCATCAAATACACTCTTGTAGAGTGGCCGCGGCGGTGCGCGGCGGCGGGCGAAATTCACGGCGGCTTCCGCCAACGCTCCGCCGCCTCATCATCGCTGTACTTGGCCGCCACCCAATCGGCACCTTTGGAATTTTCTTCGAGCTTCCAGAATGGTGCCTTGGTTTTGAGCCAGTCGATGAGGAAATGACAGGCCTCGAAGGCCGCCTCCCGGTGCGCCGACGCGGTGATGACGAGGACGATGTCATCGCCGGGTACAAGTTTGCCATGGCGATGGACAATAAGACTTGCATCGAGCGGCCAGCGCTGGTGGGCTTGCGCGTCGATTTCTTCCAGTGCCTGCTCGGTCATGCCGGGATAATGTTCGAGCGTCATGGCGCTAACTGATTTGCCATCGGAGAGATCGCGTACGGTGCCAACGAACACCACGGTACCGCCGATATTCGCAGCACCGGCCTTGAGGCGCTGCAACTCAACACCAGTATCGAAAGCTTCCTGCTGAACCCGGATCATGATACCAACATGCCTCTGCTGGTAATCATTTTCAATTGCCGCCTGCACTGTCAAAGGCTTGCGGAAACCCCAGTGCTTTGAGCGCATCGTAGGCCGCCTTGGGATTGGCCACGATATCCGCCATGTCGGGATAAATGCGCGGGCGCGCCCACGGACCCTTTATCACCACGGCGACCGGAAGTCCCACCGGCTCAGCCGCTGCGCCGGTAACCAGACGGGGATCGGCGCGCAGATCAAGTGCCCGGCGCAAGAGGTCGATATCGCCGGTACCCGTCATGGTCAGTGCCGGGCTTTCAAGCTTGAGATTTCCGATGGCGGCGATGCCATCGGCAATTGTCAGGTCGGCGGTAAGCGTGGCGAATGGTGTGTCGCCCTTGCCCCCGGCGGGCCAGCCATCCTGCATTTCGGCGCTGACGGCGGCGAGTGCGGTACCGATGTCGAGACCATGCAGCGCGCCGTTGGCAAGCGCCAGGTGAGCCTCGCCCTTGAGGGTCGCGATGATTTCCTGCTGGGTCTTGCCGGTGCCCGATACATTGGCGCTGAAGACACCATTGCCGCCGAGCCAGGCGATACCCGCGAGTGGGCCGAACCAGCGGGCGGCATCGCCATCGCGGCCTGTATAACTTAATGCAAAACCATCGGTTGGGCCGGAGCCATCAAGTGTCACGCTGGCATCCATTGAAGATCCGGAAACGATTCGTGCATCAAGACGGCCAGAGTGAAGTTGGGCTGCGATCTTTGCTGGTCCAAAATCGGCGCCTGAGTATTTCAGGTTTCTGGTTTCAATGGTCAGCCCGCCATCAAGACCGCGCAATGCCGCGAAGCCCAGTGCCGATGTCCCCCATTCGCCAGGTATTCCTCCGGCCGGTGCAATGTATTTGTCGAGGTCTATCGCTTCAACCGCCGCCAGGGCTTGCAGTTTCGGCACGCCGCCCCTGAAATCCAATGTCACATCGCCTCTGGCCGCGATATCGTCGATCATGATGTCGGCACCCAGCATGCCAAAGGCGCGGCCGGTGGCATCGAGGCTGCCCGTGAGTTTGAAGGCCTTGAGCCCCAGCGCGCCGCCGACCTTTGCCCCGGTCCAGCGCAGGGCCTGGCGTAAATCTTCGCCCGAAACCGTGACGGTTCCGGCAAGGCCTAAACCAGCCGACGTGGCCAATCTGCCATTGAAGCTGACTGACAGGGGCGCTGCTTGCACCGCCAGTTCGGCCGGCGACCCCTGGCCCGAGGCGCGCGCGACGTCTTTCACATAGGCCTGGATTTTTGCGAGTTGGCCGTTGATGATCGCCGTGCCCTCAAGTGTAATTTCACCGGCCGGAGATTGCTCGACCGCAAGATTGGCAGTACTCAAAGCGAATGATTGTTCGGTGCGATGGTCGCGAAACCGGATCGCCGCGTTGTTCAGGTAGAACTTAATTCCAGCACCTCCGGTGACAGACGCCGCGGGCCAACTCATCCGTCCGATCTCATCAATAGTAAAATCGATTTGCGGTTCGGTGAAAGTAATCGCCGCCACGTCGAGACGGTGGGCGATCAGGCCGGAGACCGTGATAGGTACCAACAGGGAAGGCGCCGAGATAAAATCGCCATCCATGCCGGATGGGCCAGCGAGGCTGACACCGTCGAACCTGATGGCAAGGGCGGGCGCCAGTTGCAGATGGGCGCCGCCGGAGACTTTCAGATTGCGGCCAAGTGCTTCATTCACTTTGGCTTGGACAAAACCAACGGCCCAGCCTGGTGAGATGACGATCCAGGCGGCCGCGGCAAAGGCCAGCAATATAATCGCCATCCCCGCCAACACATGCATTCTACGCATTATCATTCCCATATTTTCCGCCCAGCCTATCGGCGGGGCTTGCGGCCCTTTGGTGACACGATTAGACCGTGGCCGAACCTCGCGGGAGACCCCATACATGACTGAACGCCCCTTGTGGACCCCCAGCGCCGGGCGCCAGGCAAGTTCCAATCTCCGGCACTTCATCGAAGATATCAACCGGCGTTTTGGCTTGAGTCTTTCCACCTACGCTGACATCCATGATTTCTCGCTGTCGCAACCGGAAAATTTCTGGAAGGCGCTTTGGGATTTCTGTGGCGTGAAAGCCCTGACGCAGGGCACGCGCATCCTGGTCAATGGCGGCAAAATGCCGGGCGGATGTTTTTTCCCGGATGCCAGGCTCAACTATGCCGAGAACCTGTTGCGAAATTCAGGGGAAAGCCCCGCGCTGATCTTCAGGGGCGAGAACAAAGTCAGCAGCACCATGACATGGGACCAGCTCAACCGCGCGGTGGCGCGGCTGCACCGGGCCCTGGCTGCCGCGGGAATAGGGGCCGGCGACCGCATCTGTGCTGTCGTTCCGAATCTGCCGGAAACCATCGCGTGCTTCCTCGCGGCGGCCTCGCTCGGCGCCATCTGGTCGTCGTGTTCACCCGATTTCGGCGAACGCGGCATCGTCGACCGCTTCAGCCAGATCGGCCCGCGCATGCTGATTACCTGCGATAGCTATTACTATGGCGGCAAGACCATCCCGATGGCCGGGAAGATCGCCAACGTGCTCAAGCTGCTGCCAACCGTCGAGCGCACCCTCGTCATCGATTATACCGGTGAAGCAGACGGCATGGCGCGGGGATTGCGCCAGGCCGCGACCTATGAAGGTTTCACCCAATCGCAAAACGATGCGCCGGTCAGCTTCGCCCAACTGCCATTCGATCATCCGCTCTATATCCTCTATTCCTCGGGCACCACCGGCATTCCCAAATGCATCGTGCATCGTGCCGGCGGAATTCTGCTGAAGCATTTGTGCGAACACGTGCTCAACACCGATATCAAATCCACTGACCGCCTGTTCTATTTCTCGACCTGCGGATGGATGATGTGGAATTGGCTGGTCTCTGGCCTGGCGGCGGGGGCAACGCTGCTGCTGTATGATGGTTCGCCGTTCTTTCCCAACGAGCGCGCGCTGTTCGATTTCGCGGTGGAAGCGCAGATGACCATCTTCGGTACCTCGGCCAAATATATCGATGCGGTGAAGAAGACCGGTTGGCGGCCCAAGGATACTCACGATCTCTCCCAGGTGCGCACCATGCTTTCGACCGGTTCGCCGCTGGCGCCGGAGAGTTTCGATTTTGTCTATGCCGCGATAAAGCCTGACATTCATCTCGCATCGATTTCCGGCGGCACCGATATTTGCGGATGTTTTGTCGGCGGCAATCCGTTGTCGCCGGTCTGGCGCGGCGAGATACAGGGCCCGATGCTTGGCATGGCTGTCGATGTCCATGACGACGAGGGCCGTCCGGTGAAATCCCAAAAGGGCGAACTCGTCTGTACACGGCCGTTTCCTTCAATGCCGGTGATGTTCTGGAACGATGCCGATGGAGCGAAATATCACAATGCCTATTTCGCCCGCTTCGGCAATATCTGGTGCCAGGGCGATTTTGCCGAGATCACTGCGCATGGCGGCATCATCATCCATGGCCGCTCGGATGCCACCCTCAA
>JANLWG010000217.1:0-2726 GCA_031364405.1 Hyphomicrobiales bacterium | reverse complement strand
GCCCAGCCTGCGAAGGCGGAACAATCCAAAGAAAATTGCAAAACATATAGACTGAGTGCGGGCCACGACCGCGCAACATTGGCCGCGACTAATTTCACGATCACCAATGATGGACCTGAGTCCGTAGTGATTGAAACTGATGGCGATCAATCTCTCCGGGAGATCATTGATCCTTCGAATAACTCGGAAGTCAACGGATTTGCGGGTGATCCGCGGTTCACCTATTTTGTAAGGCTTGCCAAGGCAGATGGTAGGAGCACAATTACTGTATGCAGTCACGCAGGGGAGCTTGACGATGCCGAAGCTGCTTATGATCGTGGCGACTACGCAACTGCTCTTCAGCTCTTGCAACCATTAGCCGAGCGGGGAGTCGCTAACGCGCAGATGCTTACGGGCGTCATGTATGCGTACGGGCTCGGTGTGTCGCAAGATTATGCCGAAGCTTTAGAATGGCTCCGCAAGTCCGCCGAACAGAACCATCCCATTGCGCAGTACTATCTCGGTGTCACCTACGCCGAAAGCAAAGGTGTGCGGCAGGATTTCGCCGAAGCGTTGAAATGGTTCCTCAAGGCAGCTGACCAACACTACGCAGCTGCGCAACGCAATATCGGTGTCTTGTATGTCTACGGCCACGGCGTACCATTGGATAATGTACAGGCGCTTATGTGGTGGTTGCTTGCGGCAGACGGGGGTGACGCGGATGCAATCACCAGCCGTGACATCATTGCCAAGCAGATGACGCCCAAACAAATCGCCAAAGCCAAGCGCCTCGCACAGAAATGGCTGGCGGCGCACCCCCAACCTTGACAGACGCGCTCACACACATTCGTCCGCCGGGCCGAAATGTCGTCAACCGTTGATCCTGAGGGGGGGGTACACCACCTTGCCGGCCATGGATGACCGGATCGGGCAGTACATGGAAAACATCAACCCCATGCGCCCGCTTGCCCGTGTGGTGCAGATCACCAGCAACGAATTCCTGATGACTTTCAACTCTTCGCAGGCCGCGAGCGGCTGGGTGGGAGAGACGACCACAAGACCGGAAACGGCCCGTAACACTTTGTCATTGATCTCGGTGACGCCTTACGAACTATACGCGATGCCGAAGGCGACCCAAACGTTTATTGATGATTCCGCCTTCGATGTCGATGCCTTTCTGAATGAGGAAATCCTCAAGGAATTCGCGCGCCAGGAAGGCGCGGCATTCGTGACCGGCGACGGCATCATGAAGCCTAGAGACTTTCTTGATCATGCCAGCGCCGCAGTGTCCACCGACGACGCCACACGCGCATTCGGCAAGTTGCTGTACATCGCCACAGGTGTGTCGGGCGGACCAACCGCCGATAGCCTGTTGTCCGTTGTTTACAAACTCAAGGCGGAATATCGGTCCAATGCTCATTGACTGATGAACTCCGAAACCGCCGGCACTGTCATGAAGCTCAAGGATGGCGAGGGCCGGTATCTTTGGCAACAGGCATTGGTCGCTGGCCGGCCCTCGATATTATTGGGACATCCGGTGGCAATCTGTGAGGACATGACGGCAATCGGCGCCAACAGCTTCCGCATTGCCTTCGGCGATTTCAAGTCTGGATACATCATCGTCGACCGCCTCGGCGTGCGGTTGCTTCGCGACCCCTATTCCAACAAACCCTATATCAACTTTTACACTACCAAGCGTGTAGGTGGATCGCTCGTCGATAGCCGGGCAATCAAGCTGCTCAAGTTCGGTACGTCATAATTTGCGTGGCCTGTTCTCTTCCTTTCAGGCCATGCCAGGCTAGCCCGCTTTTTCGTTCCCCCAACGGTGAGAGCGGGCCACCCCCTGGGGGGAAAATCCCTACAGCGGTGTTTCAGCGGCGCCGGCGTTGAATAAGAACAACCATAAATGGGACGTTTGAGTCTTGAATCAAGACTTCGAAAAAACGTGCAACAAATTACCGGCCTTCTTGGGCAACTCGCCCGGCAACTACATGAGAGTGGTTCGATCTTGCCAGTGCTCGTACTTTTATGCCAATCTCATATCAAAGAGTAGGTCATCCGGTGGATGTCGAATGAAGTTGTTTTTTCTTACTAATTCTTTTCTGGCGTTCTGGTGATAGCTAACGGTGAATTGCCAAATGGACCGGTCGGCCGTGTCACCGTTCCATGTCCACTTCGTCAGAATAGAAAAGCCCCGTCCTAAGTTCGCCAAAATTGGCTACACTGGCTTAACACCGACACATCGAAGGATCGAAGTTGACGGCGGCAGAAGGTGGATGTCTTTGTGGTAAGATTAGATACACGGTGCGGTCTGCGCCAACGCGGGTCACTATATGCCACTGTAACTTTTGCCAAAGGGCGCCCGGAAGTGCCTTTCTTGTCGAACCAATATTCGACGCAGAAACATTTTCGGTCACCGATGGCACCGCAAAGATCTACAATCACATTTCAGAAGGCAGCGGAAAGTGGGTTTTTATCCACTTTTGCGAGACATGCGGTACCAAGCTGTTTCTAAGATTTGAGCGGTTTGATGGTATTGTAGGCGTCTATGGAGGCACTTTCGATGACCCGAATTGGTTCGAATGGACGAAAGGCAATTCCAAGCACATTTTTTTAGGGGCGGCACAGAAGGGCGTGGCAATCCCAGCTCATGTGAACACTTTCGTAGAGCATGCGACGGCCAGAAGGGCCGAAGATGGCTTCGTGATCACGAGGCTGGCGGGACATGGGGCGGTGAGTGGCCGGAA
>JANLWG010000086.1:0-2355 GCA_031364405.1 Hyphomicrobiales bacterium | reverse complement strand
GCGGGTTTCGCCCGACTTCAACTTGATCAGCACAAATCCCTGATCGCGGCCGGCGACCATGGCATAAGTTCCGGCGGCGCGTGACAGCGAGCCGCCGGCACCAGGCTTGGTTTCGATGTTGTGAACAATGGTACCCACCGGGATTGCACCCAACGGCATGGCATTGCCCGGCTTCACGTCGACCGCGGCACCGGCGATGACCGAGTCACCCACCGCCAGGCGTTGAGGTGCGAGAATGTAGGAGAGATCGCCATCGGCATATTTGATCAGTGCTATGAACGCCGTGCGGTTAGGATCATACTCAAGCCGCTCGACCACTGCCGCCACATCGCGCTTGCTGCGCTTGAAGTCGATCAGCCGGTATGCTGCCTTATGGGCGCCGCCTTTGCGCCTGGAGGTAATGCGGCCGGTATTGCCACGGCCACCGGTGTTGTTTTGGCCTTCGACCAGAGACTTGACCGGCTTGCCCTTCCATAGGTGGCTGCGATCCACCTGGATCAGGTGGCGGCGGCCGGCGCTGGTTGGATTAAATGTTCTGAGTGCCATTGTTCTGTCTCTCAACCACTCACAGACCGGTCGTCACATCGAGCCGCTGTCCCTCTTCGAGGGTCACGTAAGCGCGCTTGATGTCACTGAGGGTTCCGGGCTGTCCTTTGAAACGCCGCGTCTTGCCCTTGCGGACAAGCGTGTTGACGGCCTTCACCTTGACACCGAAGAGGCCCTCGACGGCCTTCTTGATGGCAGGCTTGGTGGCATGCAGCGCCACGTTGAAGACCACCTGATTGTTCTCCGACACCAGCGTACCTTTTTCGGTGATCGCCGGGCTGCGGATGATGTCGTAATAATGTTCCTTGCTCATTTGAACCGCGCCTCCAGCGCTTCGACGGCGGCCTTGGTCAGCACCAGCTTTTTGCGGCGCAGGATGTCATAGACATTGATGCCCTGAACCGGCAGCACGTCGATGTTCGGAATGTTGCGGGCAGCGTTGGCGAAGCCCTCGTTGACCGTGGCGCCGTCAATGATCAGCGCGTTGGTAAGGCCGAGTTTGGCGAAGGCCTCAACCAGTACCTTGGTCTTGCCGCCGGTCAATTCCGCCTTGTCGATAATGATCAGCGAAGCGTCCTTCACCTTGGTCGACAGCGCATGACGCAGGCCCAGGGCGCGGATCTTCTTGTTCAGCGACGTTTCATGGCTTCTAAAGCGCGGCCCGAAAGCTTTGCCGCCGCCCACGAAGATGCCCGATTTGCGCGAGCCATGACGGGCGGTGCCGCCACCCTTCTGGTTGCCGAACTTCTTCGTCGTACGGTTGATTTCACCGCGCGACTTGGCTTGGTGGGTTCCCTGCTGGCGCTTGTTGAGCTGCCACTGCACAACACGGTGGATGATGTCGGAGCGCGGATCGAGACCGAAGATGTGCTCGGCCAGCTCAAGACTGCCGGCTTTCTCCGCCTCAATGGTGTGGATATCGGTCTTCATGACTATCAACCCTCAACTTTCGCCGCAACCGCAGGCGCTTCGATGGCTGCCTTGAAGGCGCCAGGCTTTGGCGCGCTATCGGGCAACTTGCGCTTGACCGCGTCGCGGACCGAAACCCACGCACCCTTGACACCGGGAACTGCTCCCCTGATCAAGATCAGGCCGCGATCCAAGTCGGTCTTGACGACGACGAGATTCAATGTCGTGACCTGATCGGCACCGAGGTGGCCTGGCATTTTCTTGTTCTTGAAGACCTTGCCCGGACTTTGGCGGTTACCGGTCGAGCCGATCGAGCGATGGCTTACCGAAACACCGTGAGTGGCCCTGAGGCCACTAAAGTGCCAGCGCTTCATGCCACCAGCAAAACCCTTGCCCATGGTGGTGCCCGTCACGTCGACGAACTGGCCCGGAACAAAATGATCGACGGTGATTTCAGCACCCACCGGAATGGTGTTCTCGGGGGTTACACGGAATTCCTGCAGCTTGCGCTTGGGTTCAACCTTGGCGGCCGCGAAATGGCCGCGTTCGGCTTTGGACAGACGCTTGATTTTCGGCACACCGACGCCAAGCTGCAAGGCTGTATAGCCATGCTTCTCGTTCGTCTTCTGGGCAACCACCTGACAATTATCGACCTTGAGCACGGTCACGGGAACAACAACTCCCTCGGCCGTGTAGATCCTTGTCATTCCCAGTTTCAGTGCGATGAGACCAGCACGCATCGCTTCACTCCTCGAAAGCTCGTTAGAGCTTGATTTCAACATCGACACCGGCGGCCAGATCGAGCTTCATCAAAGCATCGACTGTCTGCGGGGTCGGATCGACGATATCCAGAAGACGCCGGTGCGTCCGCATTTCGAACTGTTCACGGCTTTTCTTGTC
>JANLWG010000207.1:0-12237 GCA_031364405.1 Hyphomicrobiales bacterium | reverse complement strand
TAACCAGGACCCTTCTAGTCAATCCATGGCGAAACGTCATTGCGAAAACACACTCGACCTTTCGGGCCTGCTGTGCCCCCTGCCGGTGCTCAAGGCGGGCAAAGTGCTGGCGGCCATGGCAACCGGTGAAGTTCTCAGGGTTATTGCCACCGACCCCATGTCGGCCATAGACATGCCGCACTTCTGCAGCGAGCAGGGCCACACCCTGCTCGATCAGACCCAGGAAGCCAGCACCTTCATCTTCAGGATCAAGCGCAAATGAATTTCGATTTCGGCAGTTTCAACAATTGGGGTCAACTCAAACAGGTGGCGGTGCGCGATGTGGGGGCGGCGTTCGTCAGCGATATGAAGATCGATGCCGAATGGCAGGCGCTGAATTTCCATTCCCGGCCCAATCTCGCCAATGCCTGGGCGGAGTTTGCCGCAGTCGAGAAAATCCTCGCGGCAACCGGCGCCAAAGTCATCCGGCTGCCGGCGGACGACGGCCTGACGCTTGATTCGCTTTATACCCACGATGCACTGATTGTCACACCGCGCGGCCTGGTGCGCCCGCATATGGGAAAGCCGGCACGGCGCAGGGAGCCGGTGATCAATGGCGCGCACTTGGAAAAACTGGGTCTGCCGGTTATTGGCGAGATTGTAGCGCCCGGCAAGATCGAGGGCGGTGATCTGGTGTGGATCGACCGCCACACGCTGCTCGCGGGCATCGGCTACCGCACCAACCGCGAAGGTGTGCGCCAGCTTGGAATTCTCGCCGGAGCCGATGTGAACATTCTCGCCTTCGACATGCCGCACTACAAAGGCCGCTCGGATGTCTTCCATCTCATGTCGTGCCTTAGCCCGCTCGATAAGGACTTGGCGGTAGTCTACCTGCCGCTGATGGCCGCACGGCTGGTTGAATTTCTTGAAGAGTGCCACATTGCCTTTGTCGAAGTGCCGGAAATCGAATTCGATACCATGGGCTGCAATGTGCTGGCACTGGGGCCGCGTCACGCCATGATGGTTGACGGCAACCCCGAGACCTGCCGCCGCATGCTGGCGGCGGGGGTGAAAGTCGAAGTGATCAAAGGCACGGACATCTGCCGCAAAGGCGAAGGCGGCCCCACCTGCATGACACGGCCCTTGGTGCGGGGCTAACCCAACCCCGCCATCACCTGCATTGAAAACCCCACGGTCACGCGGCCATCGGCGTGTTCAATCAGCGGGCGGCGGATCAGCGCGGGGTGTTGCACTGCCAGTGCCACGGCTTTGGTTTCATTGAGGCTGGCGGTTTCAGCCGCGAGTAATCCACGCCAGGTGGAGCCGCCACGGTTGATCATCGTCTCCCAGCCACCCAACGTCTTCGACCAGGCCGCAACCTGATCCTTGGTGATGGGCGTGTCTCTCACGTCCGAGAAATTGTGGGCGATTTTCCTTTGATCAAGCCAGACGATGGCCTTCTGGCAGGTCGTGCATTTGTTCAAGCCATAAAGCTTCATGCCATCACCGCTTGAGCGAAAGCGTTTTGTCGGTGAAGGCGGCCGCGCCCCCAGTGATCTGCTCGGTGAAAGCACGGAAAAGGTTTTCGATCGTCGCCTTGTCGATATCCTTGACGATGAACACCAGTCTGGTGCGTTCATCGCCGTCGGGCCATGCAGCGAGCCTCACCGGTGGATGGAAAACATGCTGCACGCCATGCAGCACCACGGGCCTGGTGGGATCATCGGACACTTTCACAATGGCCTTCATGCGCAACATATTGGCGCCGTGACATGATTTCAATAGCTCAAGAAAGATTTCCAGCCCCGCGCCGCTGATGGCTTGCGTCTCGGTAAAACTAAAAGAGCGGATATGCGCGTCGTGGCGCGAAACATCGTGATGATGGTGGTGGCGCTTCCCGTAGGCTTCGGCGGCGAGCCAGTCACGGACATTGGGTGTCTTCTTCGAAGGATCAAACAGACCCATATTGAACAAGTGCCCGGCGGTGGCCTCATTGCGGTGCGTGGTAAGCAGGCGCGCCGCGGGGTTCAGTTTGCGAAGCCTTGCGATGATGGCGAACAACATGTCTTCGCCCTCACGGCCCGAGAGAAGATCGACCTTGGTCAATACAATACGGTCGGCCACCGCCACCTGCTTCACGGCTTCCGCGTGAGCATCAAGGGTGGACATGCCGTTTGCCGCATCGACACCGTGATCACACCCTCAAGACGGCAGCGGGCGAGCAGTGTTGGTTCACTCATCATCGAATGCAGCACGGGTGCAGGATCGGCCAACCCGGTGGTTTCGATGACGATGCGGTCGAAGGCCTTGATGGAGCGTGCGTCGCGGCGCTCCAGCAGATTATGCAGCGTATCGATAAGGTCGCCGCGAATGGTGCAGCACAGGCAGCCCGAGGCCATTTCCACTACGTTCTCATCAGAGCGCTCGACCAGCAGATGATCAATGCCAACGTCGCCAAATTCATTGATGATGACGGCGGCGTTGGCCAGGAACGGATCCTTCAGCAGAAAATTCAGCAGCGTGGTTTTGCCGGCGCCGAGAAAGCCGGTGAGGACGGCAACGGGGATCAAGGTTGTGTTCATGATCAAGCTATCTTCTGTGCTCGAATGAAACTTGCTGCCACCAGTGCGGCAAATACCATACCGCCAGCGGCATATTGGGTAGTGGCGAGCCTCTCGCCAAGCAACAGAGCGGCCACGGCGGTGGTGACCATCGGCTCAAGATTGTAAAAAGGTGCGACCGTGGAAGCGGGTGCAAAGCGCAGGGATGTCATGTGGATGAGAAAGGCCGCCACGTAAATGAGGCCAACTCCTGAGAGGAAGGCAAGCCCCAATAGTGTTACGCTGCCGCCGGGAAAAAACTGGATGGTGCCGCTGCCCACATAAAGGGCAATTAGAAAAGTGAGAGGCAGAATCACCAGATGAACCAGGCTGCCGAGCACGGCGGGTGTCATATGGCGGGACAGGGAGCGCCCCGAGAAGAACTGTAGCACGCAGGCGCAGGCGGCAGCGGCGGCAAGAAGGATGCCGCGAATGTCAAGCTTGTGGAAATCCGCACCCACTGCCACCGCCGATCCGGCAAAGGCAAAGAGCGCGACAAGGAGGCGCATTAGTCCGGGCGAGTGGCCCTCGATCAACGGTGCTGCCAGCATGATCAGCACCGGGAAGGTGAAGAAAATAATGACCGCCAGTCCCACCGGGATGAATTGCACCGAGGCTAAATAACACACGGAAATGATCAGTGTGGCGACTGCCAGTCCAGAAAAACACGGAAGTGCCGCGCGCGGAATGGCAAAGCTTTCGCCGCGCGCCACCGCCACGATGCCCAACAGCACGGCGACGAGCGCGGTGCGAAAGAAGGTGCTTTCAACCGGCGGCACGCCATTCTCGAAGGCGGCGCGCGCCAAGTTGGGCACGAAGCCATAACATACGGCCGCACCCAAGGCGCAGGCAATCCCCCAGCCCGTCCGATTGATCATGATCTGTCAGTTCATCTTGGGTTTGTTTTTTTTCTTGGTCTTGGCGTCATCGGAACCTTGGGCCTGGGCTTTTTCCACTTTGGACCTTGGCTTGGGGGTAAGGGCGGCAATCGCTGCAAAAGTTTCCGGTGTCATCACATCGCAAAGAGCCTTCTCGCCGCGATATTTGGCGCACATCGAAAGGCTGCGGGCCTGATCGATGTTCCACACCATGGCGGCAAAGCCTTGCTTGTCCGGCAATTTGATAACGCCTGCCGTACCCGCCGCATCAACCCCTGCCGGGCTCAGCAAGTGGCCGCGAAGCGCCATGTCGGCCTTTTGAGGCGTATCATAGTTGCCAAAGGAAACGCCCCAGCCGCTGATATCATGGACACTGACCATGGTCACCACGGGTTTCTGTTTGCACACGCTCGCTGTCATGTCGGCGGGTACCAGAGTGCCAAGCGGCAGGTTGGCGAGCTGATTTAGTCTTGGCCTGGTTGACTCAGGCTTTCGCGAAAAACCATCAACCAGAAGCATCTGGGCCAAATCGGCGCGAGCCTTGCCGGATTGGGCGCCGAATACGACGGTCACCAGTTTGCGGCCCTCATGGGTGGCGGAGGCCACAAGGTTAAATCCGGAATTGCACACGAAACCGGTCTTCATGCCATCGGCTTCCGGCATCTGGCGGATCAACGAATTGCGGTTGGCGAGCTTGCGCTTACCAACCGCCACATGGGGTTGGGCAAAGTAGTGGGTATATTCGGGGAACTCGGCCAGGATGGCGGCGGCGAGAATGGCGACATCGCGTGCGGTGGTGATCTGGCGCGGCTCGAACAGGCCATTGGGATTAACGTAATGTGTGCCTGTCATGCCAAGGCCCCTGGCGGTTTCGTTCATCGACGCCACAAAATTCTGCCAGGTGCCACCGACTGCTTCCGCCAGAACATAAGCCATGTCGTTGGCCGAATAGACAAGCAGTGCTTGTAGAGCAAAGTCGACCGACACGGTCTTGCCCACCGGCACACCGATCTTGCTGGGTGGCTGGACATGGGCAACTTCGGATACCGGAATTTTCTGATCGAGTTTTAGTTGGCCAAGTTTTAGTTTTTTGAATACCAAATACGAGGTCATCAGTTTGGTCAACGAAGCCGGATACCACGGCTCGCCGGCCCGGTCGTTAGAGATCACTTCGCCGGTGGCGGGATCAAACAATAGGGAAGGACCGGCAGCCTTCGCATCTGCCAACGCCAATGGGATCGACAGGGCAACCGCAAGTGCGAGAATGCGGAAAATGCTCACCAGTTCAGTTCCTTTGTGCATCCGCCTTGATTACCGCGCCGTCCCGATGGTCCGGGTAGACCATAGCGGGCAGGCAAGATCAACACCGGGGAATCGGCGGAAGTGCGGCAGGCCACCCGAATTCGCGGGTTAAGCGGTGGTGCCCCAGGAGGGACTCGAACCCCCACGTCCTTGCGAACAACAGATTTTGAGTCTGCCGCGTCTACCATTCCGCCACTGGGGCCTGCCTTGGCGGACGACTTAGGGGGGACCGCTTGCGCCGTCAACCGGAAAGGGAGACAAGGCATTCATGATCCGTGTCAGCGATTCCATCCTCATCGATCCGCGCGACATAACCGAGAGTTTCATCCGCGCCTCGGGCCCCGGCGGCCAGAACGTCAACAAGGTTTCGACGGCGGTGGAATTGCGCTTCGATGTGGCTCGGGCGTTTCTGCCGGATGATCTCAAGGCGAGGCTTGCCATTCTTGCCGGACGGCAACTCACCCAGGATGGCGTGCTGGTAATCACCGCGCAGGAGCACCGCTCGCAGGAACGCAACCGTGACGCTGCGATGGCCAAGCTCGTTGCGCTGTTGCGCCGGGCTTCGGTGCGCCCCAAGCGCCGCATTGCCACCCGGCCCACAAAAGCATCCAAGACCCGGCGGCTTAATTCCAAGGCCAAACGCTCGACCACCAAAAAACTTCGCACCATAACGCCCTCGGACGATTGAACCCCCGCCATGCTCCGTAAACTCTATGACTGGACCATCTCGCTCGCTGCCCGCAAGACCGCCGAAATCTGGCTGGCCGTCATCGCCTTCATTGAAAGTTCGGTTTTTCTGGTGCCGGCCGATGTGCTGTTTCTGCCGATGGCGCTGGCGCGGCCGGCGCGGGCTTATCGCTACGCGGCGGTGGCAACGATTGCGTCCACGCTCGGCGGCATCGCCGGTTATCTGCTTGGGGCTCTCGCTTATGATGCATTGGCCAAGCCGGTTCTGGCGTTTTATGGCAAGCTCACGGAATTCGAACAGCTGCGAGCCTGTGCGGGCGAAGACACGTTGTTGCTGCTGCTGGTGACATCGGGCCTTGCCCATTTGCCGCCGATCAAGATCGTCACCATTCTTGCCGGTGTTGCCCACATCAGTTTCGCATTCTTTGTCATCTCATGTATCCTGGCTCGTGGCGCTCGCTTCTTCGCATTGGCCTGGGCACTGCGGCGCTTCGGCGAACCGATCCGCAGATTCATCGAACGCCGCCTCGGGACGATCGCGGCACTTGTGGCGCTCGCCCTCATCGCGCTCTATTTTGGAGTGAAGTATCTTGGTGGAAGTGGAGTCATGGCATCGTGTTGAACCGTCTTACGCCGCAATCGGCGGCCTTGTTGATATTCGCCGTGGCATTGGCAACAATTCTCGGCGCCTGGGTCTTCGAATATTTTGGCTATGCGCCATGCGAGCTTTGCCTCAAGCAGCGCTGGGCCTATTATGCGGCAATTCCGTTGGCCCTGGTGGTGGCCTTGATCGCACCAAGCAATTCAACGCCCGCGCGCCTTGGACTATATGCGCTGGCGGCGATGTGGACCGCCAGCATGGTGTTCGGCATCTATCATTCAGGTGTTGAATGGAAATGGTGGCTCGGTCCCGGCACCTGCACCGGCAACGGCGGCCTAAGCGGCGGACTGCCCGATCTGACCAAACCGGTGGTGATGTGCGATCAGCCGGCCATCCGTATACTTGGCCTGTCGCTGGCGGGATGGAATGGGGTGATTTCGCTGGCTTTGGTTTTCGTTGCGCTGAAAGGTGCGCGGGCTCAGGGATCGAGTTCGGTATCCCAGTAGAGATAATCCTGCCAGCTTTGGTGCAGGTAATTCGGCGGGAACAGCCGGCCGTTGCTGTGCAGTTGGGTCACCGTCGGGCGAGCCGGTTTTTGGGCCGGAAACATTTTCACTTGATGGGGCAGATAGCCACCTTTGGTCAGGTTGCACGGCGAGCAGGCGGTTACCACGTTTTCCCATGTGGTATGGCCACCCTTGGAGCGCGGCGTCACATGATCGAAGGTCAGGTCACGGTGGTCGCCGCAATACTGGCAGGTGAAGCGGTCGCGCAGGAATACGTTGAAGCGGGTAAAGGCAGGCGTGCGCGAGGGTTTCACATAGGTCTTGAGCGAAACGACGCTGGGCAGACGGAATTCGAAGCTAGGGCTTCTCACCACGCGGTCGTATTCGGAGACAATGTTCACCCGGTCGAGGAACACCGCCTTGATGGTATCCTGCCAACTCCACAGCGACAAGGGATAGTAGCTCAACGGGCGGTAGTCCGCGTTAAGAACCAGGGCAGGGCAGGCTTCCGGTGCTACCGGCGCATGATACACTTTCACCTCATGGCGAATAATCCACTGCTTACTATATCTTGTGTGGCGATTCTGTGAAGGGGCTAAGCGACGGTTTGTGACATGCCCTTGAGGCCACGATAATGGCTCCATAACAACCGGGCAGCGACGGACCGCCAGGGCCGCCAGGTTTCCGCCAATTGGATCAATCGACGCTGATTGGGCCTGGCGTCGAGATCAAATAAATGGTGGGCGGCGGCCTGCAGGGCGAGATCGCCCGCAGGCCAGGCATCGGCGCGCCCCATGGCGGAGAGCAGGTAGATATCGGCGGTCCACGGGCCGATGCCCTTGAGTGCCGTGAGGGCTGCCAGCACCTCGTGATCGGGCCGCTGTTCGAGTATCTTGAAATCCAGCGTGCCGCTGGCCACGGCGGCCGCCACGGCTTTGAAGCTGCGGGCTTTGGCGCCGGAAAGGCCAAGCTTCATCAGGCTCGTTTCGCGCTTTCGTGAAATCCTCGCGGGCTCGAAAGGCGCCAGTTCCGCCGTAACCCGCCGCCAGATCGCGGCACCTGCCTGCAGCGAAATCAGTTGATCGGTGATGATGCGCAGCAACCCTTCGAGGCCATCTTCCATGCGGCGCAGAGGCGGGTGGCCGTGGTCTTTGACCACAATCGCGAAGCGTGGTTCGGTAGCCACAAGGCTGCCGACCGCCACTCGAATGTCCGCCTCACTTGCCAGAATCCGCATCGACCTGTTTGACCTTTGTCACGAGAGACTCCATTAGCAGATCATGAGCGTACCCGCATTCCGCTTTGCGCCCAGTCCCAATGGCGAGTTGCATCTCGGCCATGCCTATTGCGCACTGCTCAACGCGCGCATGGCGCAAGAAGCGGGCGGGCGGTTTCTGATCCGTATCGAGGATATTGACACGCCGCGCTGCACGCCGGAACTAACCCGCCAGGCGCTTGATGATCTCGCCTGGCTGGGGCTCACATGGGAACAGCCGGTGCGTATCCAGAGCGCGTATGTTGCCGATTATGTGGTGCAGCAGGAAAAACTCGCGGGGTTGGGTTTGCTGTACCCGTGCTTTTGCACCCGCAAAGAAATATCAGTAGCGGCGGACCATGGCCGGCGCGATCCCGAGGGCCAGCTAATTTATCCCGGTACCTGCCGCACACTGACGAAATCCCAGGTTGCCGGCCGTCTTGCAGCGGGCCAAACTCCAGCACTGCGCATCGATATGCACGCCGCCGGTTACAGCGATGGGTTCGCCTGGGGGGATGTCGTGGTGGTGCGCAAGGACATCGGCACCAGCTATCATATGGCGGTCGTCACCGACGATCATCTGCAGGGCATCACCCACGTGGTGCGTGGGTCTGACCTGGAAGCGGCAACAGCCATTCATCTACTGCTGCAGCGGTTGCTGGGATTTTCCACGCCCAACTATCACCATCACAAACTCATCGGCGATGAAACCGGCCGCAAGCTGTCGAAAAGCCAAGGCGCCAAGTCGCTGCGCTCGCTGCGCGATGAGGGTGTGACGGCGGCGGATATCCGCCGCGCGCTGGGTTTCGGCTGAACTTCAGAAATCGCTGGCGATGCCTTTGTTTTCCCAGTCGCCAAAGCGGGTGGGCTCGGGGCCTTTGCGGCCATTCAGTTCCTTGGGCAAGGCTGGCTTAACCGCCAACTTGCGGCGGGTTTCGGCCTCGGCCAGGGCGCGTTGGGCTTGAGGGCTCGGGGTCTTGTCGTTGGTTTCCACGATGATCATATGGGGGAAGGTCGAGGGATTGATCAAGGAGATTTACGATCGATGAATACCATGCGCACCGGACTTCTGCTGGCGTCCATGATGGGCCTGTTCTTAGGCGTGGGATATTTGCTGGGCCGCGAGGTCGGCATGATCATTGCCTTTGTGATCGCTGGCGCCATGAATTTCTTTGCTTACTGGAATGGTGACAAGATGGTATTGCGCCTGCATGGCGCCCGCGAGATTGACCGGGCGGCGGCACCGGAATTCCATGACATCGTGGCGGAATTGGCCCGGCGTGGCAACCTGCCGATGCCCAAGGTCTATCTCATGGATAATCCGCAGCCCAACGCCTTTGCCACCGGCCGCAATCGCGAGAACGCCGCCGTCGCCGCGACTACCGGCCTGTTGCAGTTACTCAACCACGATGAGATCGCTGGCGTCATGGCCCATGAACTCACCCATGTGAAAAACCGCGACACGCTGGTGATGACGCTGACGGCGACCATTGCCGGGGCCATCTCCATGCTCGCCAATTTTGGCATGTTCTTTGGCGGCAACCGCGACCGCAATAATCCGCTGGGCATTGTGGGCGCAATTCTGCTGATGGTGCTGGCACCCCTTGCCGCCATGATCGTGCAGATGGCGGTCAGCCGTACGCGCGAATATGGCGCTGACCGGGGTGGGGCTGAAATCTCGGGCAATCCCCTGGCCCTGGCGTCTGCCCTTGCAAAGATATCCGGCGCGGCCCACACGGTGGTGAACGATACGGCGGAAGCCAATCCGGCAACCGCCCATCTGTTCATCATCAATCCGCTTTCAGGCCAGCGCATGGATAATCTGTTCTCGACCCACCCCGCTACGGAAAACCGCATCGCGGCACTTGAAGTTATCGCCGAGGAAATGGGCGGCATCCGTGCAGCTTCATCACGCCCCGGCCCGTGGGGCTAATGGCTTGGTGATAGAGGGCACAGCAGGCCTCAGTGTCCGCAGCCTGGCACTCGCGGCGCTCAACCGGATTATCACTGACGGCATCTCCTTCGACGAGGTGATCGATGCGATGCCGGAGATGGCACGGCTCGATCCGCGCGACCGCGGCTTTGTCATGACTCTGGTGCTCACCACACTTCGTCACAAGGGTGAGGCCGAGGCGGTGGTCGAGGTGTTTCTCTCCAGGCCGTTGCCGAAGAAATCCGGCATTGCGCCGCTCATTCTCACACTGGGTGCCGTGCAACTTCTGTTTCTCGATCAGCCACCCCATGCGGTCATCGATCTCGCGGTTCATCTGGCCAAGTGTAACGCCCAAGCCTTGCATTTTTCCGGTCTCATCAATGCGGTGCTGCGCAAGGTGGCGGAGAAGGGCAAGACGGTGCTCGATGGCCTTGATGGCCCGCGCCTCAATACACCGGACTGGTTATGGTCGCGGTGGTCGAGGGCTTATGGGGTCGAAATCGCTGGCCGCATTGCCGAAGCTCACATGGCGGAGCCCGCGCTTGATCTCACCGTGCCGAAGGATACAGCCCGTTGGGCCGCACTGCTTGCCGGGGAAATATTGCCAACCGGCACGGTGCGGCTCGGCAAGGCACAAGGTTCAGTGGAAAATCTCCCCGGTTACGCCGAAGGCTCCTGGTGGGTGCAGGATGCGGCCAGCGCCATGCCGGTGCGATTGCTGGGAGCACTTGCCGGAAAATCGGCTATCGATCTCTGTGCGGCACCTGGCGGCAAGACGTTGCAACTATGCGCCGCGGGTGCGCGGGTTACAGCGCTTGACAGTTCGGGCCCTCGCCTCGAACGCCTGCGCGGCAATCTCAAGCGTACCGGATTTGAGGCCGAAGTTATTGTCGCCGATGCACTCAACTACGAGCCCCATGTGCAATTCGATGCGGTGCTGCTTGATGCGCCGTGCTCGGCCACCGGCACCATCCGCCGCCATCCCGATCTGCCCTATCTCAAGTCGGCCGCACAAATGGGTGCCCAGCTGTCACTGCAGGCGCGCCTGCTGAGGCAGGCGGCGGGCCTGGTGAAGCCCGGTGGCATGCTCGTCTATTGCACCTGCTCGCTCGAGCCTGCCGAGGGCGAGCGGCAGATCACAACCTTCCTCCCCAGCCATCCGGAGTTCACCGTGGCGCCGATTCATGCTGGTGAATGCGGCATCGAGGCCCCGATGATCACGGTGTCAGGCTGTCTCCGCACGCTGCCTCATATGGCGATCGGCGCATCACAGGGTCTCGACGGCTTCTTTGCCGCGAGGTTAACGAAAACTTTCTGACTATCGTTATCAAATCATTAACCATGGGCTCGCCAAACTGCCGTCTTCCTCCCTCGATCCCATGCGAAACATGACCGGGCGCAGCAAGACAATTGGCGATGAAGGCCTGCGGTTTTTCCGTCGCCTGCACGAGATCGGCGTGGACCTTGGCGCTCGTGTCACCGGTAGCGCCGTCACTTCGTTCACCGGCATTGGCCCGCCCTTGCCGCTTCTCATGGCGGGAAATCCCGAAGTTGCCCAACAACTTTATCGCGGCGTCTTTGCCTTCGCCGGGTGCCGTATCGAATGTCAGCCGTCCGAAGTTTTCGAACTTGCACCGCCGAACGCTGAATGGTCCGATCAATTGCATAGTTTCACCTGGCTCGTTCATCTCGAAGCGCCAGGTCTGGCACTCTACCGCGCCTTTGCCCGCAGCCTGTTGCAAAGCTGGGCGGCGCAAACCAGGCGTACTTCGTTTGAGAGTTCCTGCCGCCGCCTGAAATCAATGTCGCGTCACGCGGGCTTTCTGCTAGCCGGTGCATCGGCGGCTTTCGAAGCGCTGTATCTCAATCTGGTGACGCGGGAGGCACGATGCCTTGTCCGCAGCAGGCCACGCGCAGCGGCCGATCACTTGCACCAGTCGGTCGCTGTGTTGACGGCGGCGCTGGCCTTTCGTGGCAATGAATCACTTTGCCATGATGCGCTCAACCGTACGGCAAACGTCATTGCATCAATCATTCTGCCCGATGGCGGACACCTTGACCGCAGTCCCAAATCCCTGCTCGATCTCCTGAGCGATCTGGTGCCGCTGCGGACAGCCCTTGATGCCCAGCGAGTCGCCATTCCGCGCGAGCTTAACGCCGCCATTGAGCGCGCCATACCGATGCTGCGCATGTTGTGCCATGGCGATAATGGACTGGCGGTGTTTCACGGGGTGGAAAACACCAGCGTACCATTGGTGCGTGCCATCTTTGAGCGCGACATGGTGCTTGGCCGTCTGCTCTCGCATGCGGCCCACACCGGCTATTGCCGGATGAACCAGGGGCAGGCGGTGGTCATCATCGATTGCGGAGCGCCATCGATCTGCGACAGCGGGCTGGCGTTCGAGTTCTCCGAAGGACCCCAGCGCATCGTTGGCTCCTGCGGTGTGCCAGCCAACGCCTCGCCGGCGTGGCGTGCCGCGGCGCAGACACCGGCAG
>JANLWG010000137.1:0-50387 GCA_031364405.1 Hyphomicrobiales bacterium | reverse complement strand
CGCGCCGGTGTGGCGGCGGGGCTCGACATCGATAAATTCGCACCGCGTCTTTCGTTCTTCTGGGCCATCGGCATGAATTTTTTCATGGAAGTGGCGAAGATGCGGGCGGCGCGGGTGATCTGGGCCAAGCTGATGCAGCGCCTTGGCCCGGTGGATGAACGCTCGCTGATACTGCGCACCCATTGCCAGACCAGCGGCTGGAGCCTGGCGGCACAAGATGTCTTTAACAATGTAACGCGCACCTGCATTGAGGCGATGGCGGCGACGCAGGGCGGAACCCAATCTCTGCACACCAATTCGCTCGATGAGGCGCTGGCCCTGCCCACCGATTTCTCCGCGCGCATCGCCCGCAACACCCAATTGTTTCTGCAGCAGGAAGCAGGCACCTGCCGGGTGATCGATCCGTGGGGTGGGAGTTATTTTGTTGAAGAACTCACCGCTGATCTTGCCGCCAAAGCATGGGCGCATATCACTGAAATCGAAGCGATGGGCGGCATGGCCAGGGCGATCGAGACGGGCGTGCCGAAGCTCCGCATTGAGGAAGCCGCCGCTCGCACACAGGCACGCATCGATACCGGCGAGCAGACGGTGGTCGGCGTCAACAAATATGTGTCGGGCGTCGATGCGGAAATCGATATTCTGACTGTCGACAATTCGGCGGTGCGGGCCAAGCAGATCGAAAAACTGCAGCGGTTGCGGGCCGAGCGTGATCCTGCTTATTGTGAGGCAATGCTGAACAGGCTTTCGCAGGTGGCAAAATCCGGCGAGGGAAATTTGCTGGCTGCCGCCGTTGATGCAGCGCGCGCCAAGGCGACTGTCGGGGAAATTTCGGCGGCGCTCGAAAGAGTCTGGAGCCGGCATCAGGCGGTAACCCGGGTCATCAAAGGCATCTACGCCGCAACGCCCAAGAACCGCCACATTATCGACGCGGCAAAAAATTCGGCCGCGGCATTCACCGAAGCAGATGGACGGCCGCCATGCATTCTTGTCGCCAAGATCGGGCAGGATGGCCATGATCGCGGCCAGAAAGTGATTGCATCTGCCTTCGCCGATATCGGTTTTGATGTGAAAATAGGCGCGCTGTTTGCCACCCCTGAGGAAGTAGCCGAACTAGCGGTTAAGGAAAACGTGCACATTGTGGGCCTCTCATCGTTAACCGCCGGACACCTGGCCCACATTCCCCCACTCAAAGCGGCGCTCGATCAGGCGGGGCGGCCGGACATCATGATCGTTGTCGGCGGGGTTATTCCGCCGCGCGATGTGGCGGCGTTGCTGGAGATGGGCGCAACCGCTGTGTTCCCGCCGGGCACCGTCATCCCGGAGGCAGCCGAGGCATTGCTCGACCGGCTCAATGAGCGCCTTGGTTATGCCCAGAAGGCGGCGGAGTAACAGGGCTTACGACAGGAGCCATCGCCCATGCTGACTCGATTTTTTGCCGCGGTTGTTTTATGTTTCTCGCTGAGTGGCTGCGTCTTGCAGTCGGAGCAACCGATCTTCACTGATGCAGACAGCAAGCTATTGCTAGCCTCCTATGGCGCCCGCTTTGCCTCTTACACCTCGACCGGCGGCAACTGGTCCAAGGAAGAGGAGACACTGAGCTTTACCGCCGAAGGACAACACTACGTGGCATCGGACGGCAAAGTTAAGATCGATGTTAACTTCGTCAACATTTCGGGAGATTGGTGGGTGGTGCAGGTACAGGAAGGCGGCAAGCCTCCCAACTATGTCCTGGCCGAAGCACAAAATGGCGGGATATTTATCTATCCACTAGCTGTTCAGTCCCGGCATTTGGTGGATTGGATTTAGATTGAATCTGGCTGGCTGATTTGTCCAGCATTTGCAGATGAACTCGTAAGGCGTGAGACCGTTGAGGGTCTTGAGGCGTCTGGCGAAGTTGTATGCGTTGACGAAGTCTGTGAGGTGTTGGCGCAGCTGGTTGTGGCTCTCATGGTGAAAGCGATGAACCGTTGCCTGCTTGATGAGCGGCACGGCTGACCCGCCGGCACCTGGGGTGGTGAACTGAATGCCGTTATCGGTGAGAACTGTGTGGATTTTGTAAGGTACAGCAACCATCAGATTGAACGGGGCAAAACGGACAACGACCCGCAAATCCGATCTCGCGACCGAAATCGGCCTGCTGATTTACCCCGATTGCCAGCTTGCGGCGATCTACGGGCTGACCGACTGTTCCGCATCTCTGGCGAATGGACCGGGGATCCACCGCGCGGCATCCGCGTCTCGAACTGGCAGGCGACAGCCGAGGGCGTCACCTGCACCTGGGACAGCCATCCCGACACCCCGCACTGACTGAGCCATGTCATCGCGCCACCCAGCATCATCATGCCCGAGCGCATGGCCCCCGCGCCTGCGGCCGCGCGTTGGTTGCGCGAACAGCATTCCGGGGGGGGCAACCATTTGTTCGGTCTATGCCGGGGCCTTCGTTCGGGCGGAAACCGGGTTGATGGACGGTCGCCGCGCCACGGCACACTGGGCCTTTGCGCGGCAGCTGGCAAAGCGCTTTCCGAAGGTGTACCTGGCCGCGGAACACATGGTGCTGGATGAGGGCGACATCATGACCGCCGGCGGCATCCTTGCATGGGTCGACCTTGGTCCGACGCTGGTGGGCCGCTTGCTCGGCCCCTCGACCATGCTGGCCACGGCTCGGTTTCTGCCGATCGAGCCGCCGCGCCAAAGCCAGCGCCCCTTCGCGCCGTTTATCCCGCGCTTTGATCATGGCGCCGACGCGATCCGGCAAAGTCAGCATCACATCCATGCACATGCGGCAACCTTGCGCGGTGTGGCCGAACTTCAATCTGCCGCCGGGATGACGGGCCGCACATTCGTGCGCCGATTCAGCGCGGCCACCGGATTCCGGCCGGTCGAATACATCCAGCAGGTTCGTATCGCCAAGGCGCGTCAGGCGTTGGAGCGGACGCTGACGCCAGTGGACCGCATCGCATGGGATGTCGGCTACGCCGATCCCGCCGCGTTTCGCAAACTGTTCCAGAAGCTGACCGATTTGCCGCCTGCCGCCTATCGCCAGCAGCTCGGAATCGCCGCGGACGCACATTAGAGTCCGCTTTAGAGTCCGTTTTGGCCGAATGCTGTGGGAACGCTGCCGCGACCGCATCAGTCCGCCTTCCGCCCGAAGCTGCGAGAGGAACAGTTAAAGGTACCACTCGCAGCACTCGACCGCAGGCACGAACGTGGGACGGCATGGCGAATGGCTTACCGTCGGTGGCTCTCGACTTTGGCGTTTGAACATCCCGCCCAACAGATCACATTTCAAGACTATGTCGATGCCGTCATGGATGCGGAACGGCGCCTGCAGCGAGTCGAGGAACAGATATTTAACTTCCTCCCCGAGTGGAACCAGCGCCCGGTTGTTGACGCCCCGCAGGCGATGCGAGGCATCGCGCTGATCAATGCCGGGGTGCTTTCAGGAAATGGTTCACGAAAGTGGATGGGCAGCATGTTGTTGATGTGCGCTCACATTGATAGCTTGTTCCACCTCCCCAACATCCAATGAGACACGGGGGCCACGAGACCGGGAGTTGGCATTGGAGACAACCACACCTGGCGAGCCGATCTTGCTTTTGACATCCTGAAAAAGACGGGCCACCTGGTCTGGATCGGATGCATCTCAGGCAAAGGCAGCGGCGCCTGGACTCCACTTCGTCTGTTGGAATCCGCTTACCCCGTGAATGCAGACGAATTGCGACAGCATGCGATCATGCGTGTTGGGCCAAAGCAGAATTATTTTTTCTGGATGGAAATGCCGTTGTCATCGATGTTGATTTCGACGCCACTAGAGTTCTGCCGGTCCTGATAGAATTGATAGCCCAATATCAGGGCGGCGACGCCGACCGCGCCGGAGATGAGGTAGAGAACGTTGCGTTTCATCGTCTCGTAATCCTTTTTCACTTTCGTCTCGAAACCAGCATCTAAGGTCCCGTGCACACCTAAGAGTTTACGGAAACTCGCTTTGAGTCAACAAGTGACTATCGAAGAGTTGATTCTAGAGGCCGCGATTGCGCCATATGCAGATGGCCGTGAAAACGCCCCGAACAATGACCCCAGCAAGAAGTTTTCTAACCTACCACGTTCATTGAACAAACGGCGATTCCAGAGGGATCACGTTTCGCGCAAAACATGATCCCGCTTGGAAGGTAGATAGGCATTCAAAATCAGCTGCTTACGATGTTTTCAGGCGGGGGTCATCCTTGGAAATAATTTTACAACCAGTGCTACAGCCGTTGCAGACAAGAGCACCTGCACGAATGCCATTCCTGCATCACGCTTCGCTTGTCCGCCCCCACCAAATTTCCGCATTTTCGGAGAACCAAGCTATGCAGTCTCCCCGCTCATCCGGGGCTGCATGGAACCTTCACCACCATCGCGCGTTGAGTGTCGAGATGTATCTGTCCAGGTGACCCAAGAAATTGCCACCGTGTCGGCACAATTTCGGATTACTCACACTTCATGTAAGTTGGAGAACTCAAAATGCCCGGTGTAAAATTCAAGGCGGCGATATTCGCGGTCATGGTTGCCGCTCTGGTTGTGCCGGAGATGGCCAATACGGCGTCTGCCCTTCCGCTTGCGCGGGTCGGCCAGACAAGCCCGGAAGCTAATGCGGAGAATTCAAACCTCTTGGTTGATGCCACCTACCGGAGCGAGCGTCGAAGGTACATTCGGCGCTATAACGGTGACCAATATTCCTACCGCAGACATGGGTACAATCACTATCGTGGGCGATATTACGGCAACCGGTATCCCTACCGCAGATATCCGTACTATGGTTATGGTGGTGGATATGGCTACGGGTCGTCTTGGATCGGCTTTGGGGTGCCTTTCTTTGGCTTTGGCTATGACGACTATGGCTATGACAACTACGGCGGTGGCGGCCATGTGCGGTGGTGTCTCAATCGTTACCGCAGCTATGACCCGCGCAGCGACACCTACCTCGGTTATGACGGACACCGCCACTTCTGCCGCAGTCCGTATTAGCGTCTGAAACAGAGTATCTAAACCCTCGCGAGACAGTGAACAGGGATCAATTTGACATGGCTACAATCTACGGAACCAATTTTTCCGAATACATTGATGGCACAAACAACAGCGACGTCATATTCGGTTATGGCGGCGATGATGTGATTTTTGGCTACTCCGGAAATGATGACATTTATGGCGGCGCTGGCAACGATGTCATCTACGGTGATGCTGGTCAGGATAACCTTTTCGGCGGAAATGGCATCAATGACCTTTGGGGCGGCGGCGGTGCCGACTGGTTTATTATGAGCGCGCGGGCCGGTGCTGCGAGTGACGATTGGATTGGCGACTTTCAATTCGATATTGACAGGATTGATGTAAGCGCCTGGGGAATCAGCGACTTCAGTCAGATCAAGGCGCTGATCAACACTGACGACACCGGCAGCGCATGGTTCAATGCCTTCTACAATGGCTACAATCATTTCCTGACGATAGATTGGGTCGCCGCACCGGATCTTATCGCCTCGGATTTCATCTACTCAGACTCCGGGGCAACGAACCAGACGGGTACGGCCTACGCCGACACGATGTTTGGTTCGCGGTACAATGACGTTCTGAACGGCGCCGCGGGTAATGACAGCTTGCTTGGCGGCAATGGCTCTGACGTATTATCGGGGAATGGCGGAAATGACCGGTTGATCGGAGGCGCTGGCAATGACGATCTTCGCGGCGGAGCGGGGCGCGACGTTCTCACTGGCGGCCAAGGATATGATGCGTTCATCTTTGCCAGCGCCGCAGAATCCCCCGCCAATGCCAATCGTGACAGCATCCGTGATTTTCAGCCTGATATTGACTTGATAAACCTTGCTGCCATTGACGCACGCCCCGATCTGCCCGGCAACCAGGCCTTCATCTGGATCGGTGATGCCGATTTTTCAACTCCCGGTCAGCTGCGTTATGCTTATGCTGGCGGCAACACCATCGTTTCCGGCAATTTGGATAGCGACCAGCTGGCGGAATTTCAAATTGTCTTAACCGGCCACTTCACACTCATTGCCGGCGATTTCGTGCTTTAGGGTCCTTCAGTCTCACATCCTTGCGAAGAACGCCATCAAGCGATGGCATCCAAATACTTCCGGATCGTTTCGCATTGTCTGAAGTAAATTTGGAGCGGTGAGTGTGTTTTTCTTCAAGGCATCGGAATGGCTCTCTTCTCGGGCTAAGACGCACGGCGGCTTAGGGTAAGAAAAAGCCCCAGCGCTCGGGGGCGAGCAACTGGGGCAGTAAATAGTCAGCTTGGCGGGGATTGCAGGAGTGGGGGGAGCAATTTCCAAGCCGCCTATTCTCAATTAACGGCCCAACGCTGAAATGGTTCCAGCATCCGGTTTGGTCTATTTCTTGTATTTGAGCTTCAGACCAGCGATGCCGACCGCAACATTCAAGCCAGATTGCCCCTGCACACTAAGGGGCTGGAGGGTGATCGACTTGTCGAGACCTCCGACGAGAACGTTGGCGCCAAGGCCAAGCACGACTGTTGCCTGCGCCGATGCACCACCGTAATCACCGGCCAAAGCACCGCGATTGACTGAACCCGGCGCGAAGACGAGCCATGTCACGTAACTTTCTCCAGTGATACCTATATCGATGCCCAGCTTGGTGATCGATCCCCCGTAACGCTGGCTCTTGCCATTCGAAGGCTTGAAGGTACACGAGATTTCCTTGGACGAGCCAATGATAAGTCCAATGCCTGGCTCAATGACGCAATTCAGCGCGCCGATGTTGGTGCCCGACTTGGCTATCACCGCTGCGCTTGTAGTGGCTAGCGCGGCAACGCTCAGAGTTGCAAGGACGGCAAGGGATTTCAAAGAGAATACATTTGTCAAGTGCTCTACTCCAGTTTCTGATTTTTGCGGTTGAATGCTTCTAATTGGCAAACGCGAGCACGTCAGGACGGGCACGCTTTTGCATTCGGCTAAAGGCCTGTAGTAAGTCTGTTGCCGGTAATTTCATAGCCGGTACGCTTGTAAATTACCGTGACGTTCCGCTCCTTAATCGACTCACCAACTGACGCCACCGCATCCACTGATCCATTCCGACGGCCACGAGGTCGATGGCTGTTGTTTTCATCGGAGTGTTCCTCATTTCTGGTGGATCAACACAGCAAGCGGCCATTTGGTTCCGCGGCGACTTGCACTGGAGCTCGATAGGGATGCGGTTCATGCCATGCCCACCAGCTACAATAGTCAACTGATTTGGATCATCGGCCTTTGCCAGTGTCGCGTCGATGCGGAGTCCCACGACCAACCCGGCAATCGGCCCGAGAACAATGCCACCGAGCATCCAGTAATCCACCACGAATCCTGAGTAACCTGCGAACCAAGAGCTTTGAGCGAATTCGGAATAGATCAAACGGTCCAGCACTCCAAGTCCGCCGCCAACGACTCCACCAGCAGAAGTCCGAGAAGCACAGTTCCGATTCTGCCCGCTGCAGTCACGGCCCCACTTCAATCAATCCGATCAGAACTTTTCGACGATGGGCGAAATTCCGTCTCCCAAGTCTAGGCGCTACGTGGCAGGCGGAGTACATGCAAATAGTTGGTAACGATAGCATCGGGAAACGGGACACTCCGGTTGTTCGGTGCGGCCGGGATTATCGTCGGCGACGCTTATCTATTTCCGATACCGCCGGACCTGCAAGCGTTGACTCATCAGCGTCTCCGCCAACTCCAATGCGAACTGCCTCCGCCGCGAACGAGACGAATGATGAGCAATAGTCTCACTGCGCCGATGGTTGCGTTGACAATCTCCCCAACAAGACCAGAGCCAAGAGGGACTCCCACTTGAGGAAGCAACCAGTTCCCGACCCAGGCGCCGATGATTCCAAATCCTGCGCCGCGCACGATTTGTCCGGCAATCCCGGAGCGGTTCACGTGGCTGCTTGACACTGAATGCCTTTAATAGGTCTTTCCTCGAGTGCGATAATTTGCGCCAAACTCTAACGGCGTTGGAACCATCGCCCATGTAAGGAGTTATAGTATCGGCGCCAGGCAATTCCTGGCGCCAGTCGACACAGCATAAACTGATTTCCCATGGAAACTGCGGCCACGCGAACCCAACTCGTGAGAAGTGCGATCAACCGCTGTTTATATGGCCGTAGTAATTGCAAAGACAAAGGAGAACACGATGGCGAGCATTTCGAGTATCAAGAATCCGGACGATATCGGCCAGCACCTCGAACGTCTGCGGGCTGATTTTGTTTCACTGTCGGAGACGGTGACGAGGCTTGCCTCGGAAAGTGCCGCGAGCGCTCAATCGCAGTTGAGCGATACCGCCAGCAGAGCAGCCCGCAAGGCCAACGCCGCTGGACAACAGGTCTATCAGGATGCGGCAAAGATCGGCCAAGATGCGATTGACACCGCCCATGCCACTGCGGGTCAGCTTGAATCGCAGATCGCTCGCAATCCGATGACGGCAGTTTTCGCGGCCCTTGGCTTGGGTTTCGCCGTAGGCCTTCTCAGCCGGCGTCAATGATGAACCCGCTATTGCTAACGGCGAGTTTGGCCCCGGTCAGGCGCCGTATTGGTGATGCAGTGAATCAGACACTGTTAGGCGCTGCGGCCTATGGCGTTCTGACCGTCCTCGGTGCTGTCGCGTTAGCTTTCTTTACCGCTGCGGGGTTCTTGCATCTTGCGGGGGCATTCACCACCATTTTGGCATGCGTGATCATCGCAGGGATCTATGCAGTGGTTGGCCTGATTGGTTTTTTGGTGTTACTGTTGATGCGACGCCGCCGCAGGCGCGTTGCGGCGATACCTATACTGGCACCTGTTGCAGCCGTCGCGGCTGTCGCGAAAGGAGGTTTTCCGGGCGGCATTGCCTCTGTCGGACTATTGGCGCTTGCCGGCTACCTGATGGCCGGGTCAATGTCAAAATACAAATAGGAGTTGTTGTTTAACTCAATCTGGAACTCGACCCGGTCAACTTACGTGGGGCCACTCTAACAAGGGAGATGAAGTCATGTCGCTCGGTACAATTCTCGTTATCATCCTCGTCATATTCCTGCTCGGAGGCTTCAGCGGCCGCTTCGGCGGATATGGTTATGGTTTCGGTCACGGCGGCGTCGGTGCGCTCGGCACTATCTTGATTATCATAGTCATTCTGATGTTGCTTGGAAAGATTTGATCTGCATTGTGAAATCGGATGAGCCACCTTCACCTGCATGCGGAAAGTCATGTCGTCGCTCGTATCGGCTGGTTGAGAGCTGCTTTGCTTGGAGCCAATGTCGGCATTGTCTCGACCGCGAGCCTGAGCATCGGCGCCCCCACTCGAACAAGAAGCCAAGTGACGGGCTTTCTTGAATGAAAATACCATGGGCATTCGCGGCGCGAATCGAGCCGGCGCCGGTTCACCGAAGTACGTCAGTGCACCACACTGGCCACGAAATCCTGCCAGTGAGAAAACCTGGATACGGTGCAATGGCTGGCGGCTCAATGCTCGAGAAATCAGTTGTCGGAGTCATCGTCATCGCGGCGCTGTATTTCGGCAGCGAGCTTTTCGTGCCGCTGGCGATCTCGGTTCTGCTTGCGTTTTCGCTGTCACCAGTCGTCAAGTTTCTGCGGCGGTCCTACGTCTCCCAGTGGCTTGCCGTGACAGCGACGGTTCTCCTGGCCTTTGCGATCATTTTCATGTTTGGGGCGATCGTCACCACGCAGGTGACCGAACTCGGCACGGAACTTCCGCGCTACCAGGTGGCGCTGAAAGAAAAAGTAAGAGCCATCAACAATTTCACCGGTGGAAAAGGCGGGGCAATCGATCGCGCCAGCAACACCTTGCGGGATCTTCAAAAGGAACTTGAGAAAGGCAGCGCCGATAACCAGTCCACATTGCAGCCGCGCGGCGCAGGCGAACTCAAACCGGGCGAAATCAATCCCATCCCGGTGGAAGTCCATCCGCCGCCGCTGACTGCTCTTCAGCAAATAGAATCGATCATTTCTGTCGTCCTGTCGCCGGTTGCGACAGCAGGCATCATCATTGTCTTCGTCATCTTTCTGCTTCTGAAACAGAAAGACGTTCGCGATCGCGCCATACGGCTTTTGGGAACCCATGATCTGGAGAGAACCACGATCGCCCTCGATGACGCCGGCCGGCGCCTAAGTTCCTATTTTCTAACCTTGGTTCTTATGAATGCCGGCTTTGGCGCCGCCATCGGCATCGGCCTTTGGCTTATCGGAATTCCCAATCCGGTGTTGTGGGGCATTCTGACGATGCTGATGCGTTTTATGCCAATGGTGGGCGTGTTCATTGCCGCAGGCATCCCGTTGGTCCTGGCGGCGGCTGTCGATCCCGGCTGGTTCATGCTAGGCGCGGTCGTGGCACTTTATCTCGCAGCCGAAGGCGTCATGAATGTCGTGGTGGAGCCGCTGCTGCAAAGTTCCTCGACCGGGCTGTCGTCACTCGCCATTTTGCTGGCAGCGGCATTCTGGACGCTGCTGTGGGGACCTATCGGTCTGTTGCTGGCGGTGCCGCTGACGGCGGTACTGGTTGTATTGGGCCGCCATGTCGAAGGATTGAACTTCCTGCACGTTCTGCTCGGCGATGCGCCGCCGCTGACACCGGCCGAAAGCTTCTATCAGCGGATGCTGGCGGATGATCCGCACGAGGCGACCGAGCAGGCGGAAATACTTCTGAAAGACATGACACTGATCGACTATTACGATGGCGTCGTGATGGAAGCACTGCGGCTCGCGCAAACCGATGCCGACCTGAAAAAGCTGGAGCTGTCGCGCCTCCCTGATATCCGCGATGCCGCTCTCAGCATGATCGATGCGTTGACCGACCAATTGGCAGAATATGGCAAGGAAACCCTTGGCGCCGCTGCCGAGCTTTCCGAAGCCTGGCGCGCGGAAGGCGCCGTCACCTGCGTGGCCGGACAATCAGCACTCGACGAGCTAGCCGCGATCATACTCGTGCAACTTCTTCGGCATCAGGGCTTCAACCCGAAGCTGATGGGCATGACGGATGTGTCCTCCGCCCAAATGCAAGGCGATGAAATCTTCGGCGTCAAGATCGTTTGCATTTCCATATTGGATGTCGAACATCGCGGAGCCTACTTGAAGTTCCTCGTCCGCCGTTTACGCCGCATTCTGCCTGGCGTGAGTTTGCTGGGCGGGTTCTGGAAGCACGATGAAACAGATGTCCAGCACATGGGCATCGTCGGCAGCGTTGCGGTCGACAGCAGGGTGAGATCACTGCAGGAGGCGGTCACTTATTGCCTGGTCCTGGCCGCGAAAGATGCAGGTGCTATTGCGGCAAAACCAGTAGCCGCGATGGAAGTTCAAGATATTGGTGTTGCTCTGTGACCGCTGATCTCATCAATGGATAAGCGGTAGTAAACTGGGTCCAGTGGCCGTTCTGCGCCGTGAAGAATGGTTTTGGCGAAGCCGGGCTCCCACCACAGTTCACGTTGCTGCAGCAATTTGAAAGCAAATTCTCGGGTCGCATGACCGTTGGCTGTTGCGGGCAATTCTTCATAACGCCCGAAGACAATGACGCTGGTCCACTGCTGGGGGTTGGTAATTTCGTCCACTTCAACGCAAGCGAGGGGGTTGCCGCGCAGCCATTCAATCTTCCTTCCGACGGTGGAAAAACTGTAGATGTACTGATCGTGATAGGCAAAATTGAATGGTGTGACGTAGGGCTGGGAGTCTTTGGCGCAGGCTAACCGGCCAAAATGGAGGTCAGCCAGGAAGTGCAGGCTGACCTCCCTCGTAAGTTCCTTGATGTGCATGTCGAGTCTCCCGCGGCGTCCTGCCGGCGTTTCGGATCGGCCGGGATGGCGCTGGTTTGCTTGTAAATCTCAAGCCCGTCCGTGTCGGGAATACCATTATCATGACATGCAATTTTTGCAAATTTCGCAAGTGCCTCAGGTTATGTGCCTTTGGAATCGATCATGGTTGGTTGAAAGAGTCTGGAACGGAACCATTGTCCAAACGTTATTGGGTCAGGAGGTTAGCCGGTAGCAATTGCACGGCACTCCTTATCGCCACCCAACAGGAGATTTGCCATGGATATGGATCGCATCAAGGGAAACTGGAAGGAAATCAGCGGCAAGGCGCAGATCCAGTGGGGCAAGCTGACCAATGACGATCTAGACGTCATTGAAGGCCGCCGCACGGAACTCGAGGGCCGCCTGCAGAAGCACTATGGCTACGCCAAGGATATGGCGAAGTCCGAAGTGGATGCCTGGATCAGCAAGCTTTAGCATCGGTCCTGTACATCGCATGTGAGAAGCCACCTTCGCGGGTGGCTTCTCTTGTTTAGAAGAGCAGCAGGGGACTCGCGGGCCAAAATTCAAGTGTCGACTTTCTTTTGGAACTTAGTCCTCCTTTGCCGCGTTTAACCTTCAGAATTGAGGTACACACAATGCGTGCAACAGCGATTATCATTTTGGCGATTAGTCAGTTGACATTGGTTCCCTTCGTCAATGCTCTATCACAGAACACGTCAACACGCCCCGTGGTGTCAGTTAACCAGACTGTGCAGAATTCGAATACTACCGTGATACGGTGGACGGCGCCCGCCAGTACCTTGTGATCCGTCACGTTGAATTCATTTTGATCGGTTCAGCAGCGTAGCCATCCCCCTACCGGCTGGGATGTATCCTGGGCCTGCTGTACCCGTTCCGCAGCAACGCCACGGCATACCTCGCGGCCACCGCAACGAATTCTTCTTTACTGAGTTGGGGATCATTTAGCCTTGCAGATGGAACCTTTTGCCATGCTCCACGTTGCATTTTCACGAGTTGCATCTTCACAATTTTAACAGGAGTTTTGCTATGAATAAGTTCTTTCTCGCCGCCGCAGTTGCCGCTTCCCTTGTGATTGGGATGCCCTTGGCAGCTGAAGCCCATACCAAGGTGGGGATCTTCTTTGGATTCCCTCACTACGGATACCAGGTGTCCCCGGATTACCAGTATCGGACCGGCTATGGCTGGTATTTGCCCGCCTACCGTTACGAACAGCGCCGCTACCAGAGTATGGCGCGTCTATCGTGCGGCGAAGCGAAATGGACCGTGCGCCAAAATGGCTATCGCGACGTTTCCACAGTTGAATGCCGCGGCGTTACGTTTACTTTCAGAGGAACACGGAACGGCAACCGCCATGTGCTATACGTGAACTCCAGGACCGGCGGTATTTGGCGTGGCTAGACTGAGTCAACAACTGTCCGGCTAGCGCCGGACAGTCCCTTTTGGGCCCTTTTGGGTATGCAATGAATTGAGGTTGCGGCATGGATATCCGCGTGTGACACTTCCCATTGCAATGGACCAGGTAAACGCCAGCAATCCGGCTTTAGTCCGCGCCAATCCGCTGGTGGGCGATGCCGGCTGGCCGCAGCGCGCCATGAGCGTTGCAAAAATCGTAGTCTATTCCTGCGACGTCATAACCGGACTTGCGCTGCGCTCCGAAAACAGCATGGAGATATTGGGCATCGCCCCGTCCGGCCCGACGCTGCAATGGTCAGAATGCATTTCTTCCGAAGACCGGCCGTTTTTCGAAAACGCCGTCAAGTCGATCACACCACAGGCGGACCAGTTCGAGGTCGAATATCGCATCCGCCATGCGCTGACCGGCGAGCGCCTGTGGATGCTGGACCGCGGCCAAGGCGAATTCGATGAAGCCGGCCAACTGCTCCGGGTACGCGGCGCCATCGTCGACATCAGCGCGCGCATCAGCGCGGAAACCGAAATACGCGAGGCAGCCCAGCTTCGGTCGGTGGCATTCGTGGCCGCGCGCATGGGGGCTTGGCGTCTTAATGTTGCATCCAACCGGCTGACCTGTTCGGACGAATTGTTGTCACTGCTCGGGATCGACCGCAATAAGTTCGACAGCACGCCTGATGCCATCGAAAGGATCATTCACATCGACGATGTCGAGTCATGGCACAAGGCGCGCGCGGGTGTACTAATCCCTGACGGCAGAATTGAGTTCGAATTCCGCGTGCTTCTGCCGATGGGCAATGTGCGCTGGTTCCTGGCGCGCAGTTCCGAGGGTGCGTCCATCGAATCCTTTGGGGTGATGATCGACATTACCGAGCGCAAGATTGCCGAGGAAGCCGCCGCGCGGCTCGCTGCCATCGTTGCTTCATCCGAAGACGCGATCATCAGCAAAAATCTCAATGGCGTTGTGACGAGCTGGAATCGCGGGGCTGAACGCGTGTTGGGTTACACTGCCGAAGAAATGATCGGCCAGCCAATCTCCCGCATCATTCCACCCGACGGCGCCGATGAGGAACTCATGATACTGAGTACCATCAGGAGCGGTAAATTCATAGCTCCCTATGAGTCGATCAGGTTGCGCAAGGATGGCAGCAGGCTTGACGTTTCGCTCACCGTGTCGCCGATCCGCAATGCCACGGGCCAGGCTGTCGGGGGTTCGACCATCGTGCGCGACATCACCGAGCGCCGCCGCTTGGGCGAAACGCTGCTACAGAACGAAACGCGGCTGCGACTGGCGCTCAAAAGTGCCCACGCTGGCGCCTGGGACTTTGACCTGTTGCGCAAGGAAATGAACTGGTCGCCGGAAATGTTTGTCCTTTATGGGCTCAATGCGGAAAATGGCGTGCCCCGGCACCAGCATCTCACCATGCAGATCGAGCCATCGCACCGGCACCGGGTCCGCTCCGAATTGGTGAAAGCGCTCAAGCAAGGCGGATCATTCAATCTCGAATTTCCCATCATCCGCGCCGACGGTTCGGAGATATGGACCGCTGTCGTGGGCAATGTCATCAAGGATGCGGCGGGACGCCTGATCAGCGCGCGCGGCATCGATCAGGATATTACCGAGCGCAAGAACTGGGACAAGCGCCAGGCCATGCTGCTGCGCGAACTTTCGCACCGCGTCAAGAACACCCTCGCGGTCATCCAGGCGATGACGCGGCAGACGCTGCGATCGAGCCGCGACCCAAAGACCTTCGTCGAGGCCTTCGAAGGGCGCGTTCGCAGCCTCGCCTCGTCCCACAACCTCCTGACCGAGGCCGACTGGAGCGGCGCCAATCTCGCCGACGTGATCCGCGATCAGTTGGGCGGCATGGTCGACGACATGGCAAAGCGATTCAGCTTGCGCGGACCCGCTGTGGTGCTTCCAGTTGAAACCGCGACGCAATTGGGGTTGGTGTTGCATGAACTCGGAACCAATGCGTCAAAATATGGCGCCTTGTCGACGCCCGCTGGCAAGGTTGCTATCGTATGGACAGCTTCGCATGGCAGGCTCCGTCTTACCTGGCGCGAACGTGAAGGTCCACGCATTGATGCGCTGCCCACCCACAAGGGCTTCGGCACAGCGCTCATGATTGCAAGTGCTGGCAAGGTTACACGCCGCTTCGACCCGGCCGGGCTGACGTGCAAGCTTGAATTTTCTCTATGAGGTTGATTGGGACTGAATGCCGCCGGCGGCGGGTTCAGCCTGGCCAGCGTTTAAACTCGAAGACTCGCCGAGAAATTCACCGACCCCTTTCAACGATTCCAGATGACTGCAGAACACCCGAATGGTCACCAGTACGGGCACGGCGACGGCAACACCTGGAATTCCCCATGCCCAGACCCAGAAGGCCAGCGCAATGAGGATAGCCACGGAATTTACCTGCAAGCGCCGGCTCAGAACTTGCGGCCCGACGATCTGCGATTCAATTCCGATCCAGACCAAATAGGCAAGCGGCGCCAGCAGCGCGTAGCCGAGAGAGTCGAACACCACAATGGAGACGAGTCCCGAAAGAGCCAGGCCGATGATCGGGCCGATGTAAGGGATAAAATTTAGGACGAAGGCGAGAAGTGCCCAGAGATAGGCTGTAGGCATGCCGAGAAACTGGAACGAGATGCCGACGGCAACGCCGACCCCGGCATTGATTGCGGTGACGGTGAGGAGATAGACCGAGACCTCGCGTTCGACATCATGGACGATGCGCAGCGCGTTTTTCTTGTCGGTGAGGGTGGGCAGAACCCGCACCAGTTTTTCATAAAAAAGATCGCCCGATGCCATCAGGAAAATGGCAATCACCAACGTGCCGGCGAGGTTGATGAAGAAATAAGCGGGATAATTCGCGGCAAGTGCCAAGAGTTCGGGAAGGGCCGATTGCCTTAGCACGACCTCCTGGACTTTAGCGTCTTTGGCCGGAGTTGTGGCATCCTGGATGTTCTGGGTGAAATTGACCAAGCCGCTGCCGATCTTTTGCATGAAGGTGCGCTGGATTTGCGGTGCATCGGCTATCCACCCGGCGATCGGTCCGCTGGCGAGATAGGCAACGGTGACGCTCAAAAGCACGAGAACAGCAAGGAAACCACTGGCGGCGGCCCACGATGGCACGTTATAGCGGGCCAGCTTGCGGACAGTTGGCCTGAAGGTTAGCGCAATGAAAAAGGCGAAGACGACCGGCATCAGGAAGTCGCGCGCCAAATATATCGCGGCAACAATGCATAGAATGAATATACCGGTCAGCGCAGTTCGCGACTGCCTGAGAAAGGCGGCGCTGTCTTCCGGTGTTGCGTCCACCACTTGTATCTCCTTGATTCCTAAATTTTTCCCATCAGGACCAGGACGAGCACTACGATCAGAATCAATCCGATGCCGCCGGAGGGGCCGTAACCCCAGCTCCGGCTATGTCCCCAATTGGGAATGGCACCTATTAGAACCAGGATTAGAACTATGACCAGTATGGCGCCGAGCGTCATCATCGTCTCCTTGAAAAAAATCGGTTAACAGAAAACGCTGACGCCGCTGATTTGGTTCCGCTGGGAAAATAATGATTGAGCAGCGACTGCTAATACTTTCGCAGCGAGACGGCCACATCCAAGTCTTCGGAAGCAATGGTGGACGAGACTTGATCGACGCCCAACAGCGTGGCTAGCCTGGCGCGCGCCCGGCTTACCCGGCTCTTCACCGTACCGACGGCAGCACCGCAAATTTCACCGGCTTCCTGGTAAGAAAAGCCCAATGCACCCACAAGAATGACGGCCTCGCGCTGATCTTCGGGCACCTGTGCAAGTGCCAATCTCATATCAGCCATATCGAGATGGCCATCCTGTTCAGCCGGTGTGGCGACCTTGCTGGCATAAATACCATCGGCATCTTCAACCTCGCGGCGGTGTTTGCGGATCTGGCTGTAAAACTCATTGCGGAGGATGGTGTAGAGCCAAGCGCGGAGGTTGGTCCCCACTGCAAAACTATCCTGGTGTTTCCAGGCTTTCATCAAGGTCTCCTGAACCAGATCGTCGGCGCGGTCAGCGTGAGAGGCAAGCGACATGCCGAAAGCCCGCAAACCGGGAATCGCTGCGATGATCTGGTCGCGGAAATCATCGGCGGCAGCCACTCGGCCGGAACCTCGCACTGGATCAATCAACCCCAATTTCACTATTCCTTCTTGGGCTTTGACGTCGCATCGAGCTGCTTCAGTAGTTCAAGAAAGCGGTCGGGTACCGGCTGCTTGACGACTTCGTCGAAATAACCGCGCAGTCGCGTCCCGATAATGTCGTAAACTCGAGGTTTGCCGCTTGCGGCTACCGTTAACTTTGTCTGTTCACTCATACTTTTCTTTGTACCGCGCTTTTTTTTGTTGACTTTATCGTCCATATTACACCTTGCTTCGACGTGCCCTACGTTCGTCTGTATATCCACTCAAGATAAATCCACAGCACTGAGTTAATGACAAAATTGGGCATTGGGTTCCAAGCGGGCAAAAATATTTTTTGAAGCGCCGGGAACCTTTCGTCAATCGGACCGTTTATTGTTTACTACGAGTTTGGGTCAATTGTGACGAATATACAGGGAATGACATGAGCCTTGCTGCTAGCATTTCACCACATTTGCCTTATCTACGGCGTTTTTCACGCGCTCTTACCGGCACGCAGCAAGCGGGCGACGCCTATGTAGCGGCGCTTCTGGAAGCACTGATTGCCGACCCTCAAAGCATTGACAAAGCGTCAGAAATTCGGGTTTCTCTGTACCGAATGTTCTGCCAGCTGTGGGAGTCCGTCTCACTCAATCTCAAAACTATGCCGGGCGGAACAGATGACCGGGCCAATGCTCCGCAGTGGGCCGCTCTGGCCCATCACAGGCTGTCGGCAATCCCGCCGCGGGCGCGCGAAGCCTTCCTATTGATGGCTGTCGAGGGCTTTTCGACCACGAATATCGCAGTCATTCTTGACCGTGACGAGGCTGCAATTGCGACCTTGATTGACGAAGCCGCCAAGGCCATCGTCGAACAGGTAGCGACCGACGTGATGATCATCGAGGACGAGCCGATCATCGCCATGGACATTGAAGCAATCGTCGTAAGTCTCGGCCACGAAGTCACCGGCATTGCCCGCACCCAGCACCAAGCCTTGCAGCTGGCGGCGAAGAAGAAGCCAGGCCTGATCCTGGCCGATATTCAGCTCGCGGATGGCAGTTCGGGCATTGACGCGGTCACTCAGATCCTTTCGACAATGGAAGTGCCAGTCATCTTCATCACCGCTTTTCCGGAACGTTTGCTTACAGGTGAACGGCCGGAACCCGCGTTCCTCATCACCAAACCGTTCACCCCGGAAATGGTTAAGGCGGTGGTGAGCCAAGCTCTGTTCTTCAACACCAACGCCTTGGCCGCGGCTTGAAACGCAATTGAACGGAACTCTGCGAAGGGTCTCCGCGTTATTGCCTTCGAGGAGATACCACATGATACGCTTTCTTACTTTGTCGATCATCACGGCACTCGCGCTGTCGATAGCGCTTGGTGGTGCTGCTGGAATTTTTGCCGGCGTAATGTTGCTGGCCGTAGGCGTCGCGGGTTTTGGATTGCTTGTTGCGGTCTGCACTGAATTCATTAGGCAAAACTGACCCCGATCGAACAAATGGCCCATGATTTCGGGAGGCAATCACATTTACACTGCAAAGGACTATGACCGGGCACTGATCGCGCCCGAACAGGTATTCGAGTCGCCGATGGACATCGTCAACACCGACTCGATGACGCCCGAACAGAAGCTCACGGTGCTCAAGCACTGGGAAGCCAATGCGCGTGATTTACAGGTCGCCAACGACGAAAACATGACCGGTCCCGGAAATACTCGGCTCGATGAAGTTCGAAAAGCCATCGACAAGCTAACCCTGGCCGAGCATCTCGACGAGCACAGTATCAGCTAGTTTCCCGCTCCATGCTTATTCAGGCCTATTCGCAGATTTTATAGTTTCCGCTTTTTCCATGCATACCCATGTCGAAGTGGAAGTGAAAGGCGTGGGCTTCGTTTGAACCGGGGCCCAGGACGGTACTGAAATACCCGCATGCGGAGGTGCGCAGGCCGCGGAGAACCTCAAATACTGGCGAGGCCGGATTGCGTGCATCCGACATCTGATACACTTTTCCGTCGGCGGTGGTGAACGTCGTGATATCGACGGCATTGCCGAATGCATGCTCGCTCATCTTGGCTGATGAATTGCCATTGCGGCCACGGCATTCGTAGCCGGGTCCTGTCGACACCTTGACAAGTTTAGTGTTCAGTTGGGCAAAAACAACGGCTGAGCCGGTGTCTGACAGCCACTGGGAAAACTGGCGGGCGAATTTACAATTGAAAACCGGAGCTTCGGGTAGGCCCACTTTTCCGGACGGCGTCTCAATCGCATGCAGGCGAACGGGAGTATCGACCTGACAATTGGCGCCGCCCAAGGGTGACGTCACCGCTTCAAAGTCCGCCTTGCTGTTACGGAGGCTGGCCAAACAGTCCGCTCCGCGATCGGGCGGCACCAGGCTTGGCGTGGCGGGACCAACCGCCACTTTTTGCGGCAGCTCAGCGGTCGGCTTGATTTGTTCGGGTTTTCTTGCGGGCACGGCAATTGTGGCGCTGCCAGTCTTTTTCACAGGCACGTTCAATTGTGGTTTGGCGCGGGGGATCGCAGCGGGTGTCTTAACCGGCTTCGCAGTCTTGTTCGTAACGCTTTCCGGCAGGGAAGGCGCGCTGGTTGCTTTGACCGACGGTTTTGCCGCCTCTGGGTTCTGGTGCGGTGCCCGCTGTGTTGTGGTTCGGACCTTGGTCTTTTTGTGCGCGGATTTTGTGGGCTTCTTACAGCTCAGTTTCAGGGAATGGCAGATATCATTACCGATCTTTTCAAGTCCGCTCGATGCTTGCGCAAGATTACTCTGTAGATCGGTGGAATTTACCACCCTCAGCGGAATCGCCGACAGGACCACAGCCAATGCCAGAGCGCCAGCACGATGAAATCCGGAATATATCATGATGTTTGAACGCAGGAGCCGGGGAATTGTTCCAACTCCAGGGCCGCAGCCACGGCTTTCTCATTGAACTGGGCTTTGAGCAGAAGCGTTATAGCCTTTGTACCGCCTGAGTCTTTCAGTTCAATCAGAAATTCCACTGGCGACACTCTCTGCACTTGAGAAGAGGCCGGCTGGAACTTGGTCGCGTCGCGCGTAACCGTAAGTTCGTAGCTGGTTGCGCCGTATTTCACTGATACTTGGAACTCATTCCAGTCCTGAGGAATGCACGGTTTCACTCTGAGCATGTTGCCTTCGCGGATGATGCCGAGGATGGCCTCGAGTCCGGCGCGGTACATCCATCCCGCAGCTCCTGTATACCAGGTCCAGCCGCCCCGGCCTTCATGGGGCGGCACGGAATAGACGTCGGCGGCGATCACATAGGGTTCGACCCGGTAGCGGCGGACCTCGGTCTCGGTGCGTGCATGGTTCACCGGATTAATGAGTGCAAAGAGGCTCGCGGCCCGGTCGGTTTGTCCGAGCTTTGCATGGGCGAAAATGGACCAGATGGCGCCGTGGGTATACTGACCGCCATTCTCGCGAATGCCCGGCGGGTAAGCCTTGACGTAGCCCGGATCGGGGAAGGATTTGTCGAACGGTGGGGTGAACAACATGGCAAGGCCCGCGGCGGGCTTGACCAATTGGCGATAGGCCTCGTCCAACGCCGCCACTGCCCGCTCGGGCTTCGCAGCACCGGAGAGCACCGCCCAGGACTGTGCGATAGCATCGATCTGGCACTCGGTATTTTGCGCCGAGCCCAAGGGTGTGCCATCGTCAAAGAAGCCACGGCGATACCATTTACCGTCCCAACCATGCTCATTAAGGGCTTGCTGCAAGTCCACCATACGCGTAAGCCAGATTGCCGCGCGCTCGTTATCGCCGCGTGCGGACGCCAAGGGTTCGAAAGCCTTGAGCGTTGAAAACAGGAACCAGCCGAGCCAGACGCTCTCACCCTTGCCGTGCTCGCCTACCCGGTTCATGCCGTCGTTCCAGTCGCCGGTGCCGATCAATGGCAGTCCATGCGCGCCAGCGGGCAGATTGCGTTCGAGCCCCACGGCGCAATGCTCGTAGAGTGTAGCACTGCGCTCCGAGACGGCAGGCTGATAGAAAGCGTCGTGTTCACCAGGCTGAAGCGCATGGCCTTCGAGAAACGGCACCGTTTCATCGAGGATCGCCACGTCGCCCGTCGTCTTCATGTAGTGGAGCACGCAATAGGCGAGCCAAACGGTATCATCGCTGATACGCGTGCGCACTCCCATGCCACTCGCCGGCAGCCACCAATGCTGGACATCGCCCTCGGCGAACTGCCGTGCGGCGGCGCGCAGGATGTGTTCACGGGTCATCTCCGGCTTTATTGCCGCAAGCGCCATCCCATCCTGCAGTTGGTCGCGGAAACCATAGGCGCCACTCGCCTGATAAAATCCCGAGCGCGCCCACATCCGGCAGGCGAGCGTCTGATAGAGCAACCAGCCGTTGAGCATGATATCCAAGGCACGGTCCGGCGTTTTCACCTTCACGGCACTCAGCGTAGTAGCCCAGTGAGCTTTTACTTGCGCTAGAACCGCATCGCAATCAAAGTTTCGGTAGCGCCCGATCAGTGCGCGCGCCTCGTCATCGTTGATGGCGGTGCCAAGAAGGATCATCACTTCGGCTGGTTGCCCCGCCGAGACAGTAATCTTTTGTTGTAATGCCGCGCATGGGTCAAGGCCGCCGCCGGTGCGGTTTGACAGCTTTTCACCTGCACTGAGCGCCTGAGGTGCGCTGAGGTTTCCAAAGGCTCCGAGAAATTCACGGCGGTCGCCGGTCCACGACGTCTGACGGCCGCAAAGGTCGGCAAACACGACCCGTTCGCCGAATTCGGGGTTCCAACGATTGCGCGCGAACATTGCCCCGGTTTCACTATCGATTTCCGTGGTGATGTAAGGAGCCGAGGCGGCGCGCACCGAACCCAGTACAAGTTCTGCATAGAAGCTGACCGAGAGCTGGCGCGGTGTGGCGGAATCCATGGTAAGGCGCAGCCGGCCGATCTTCAGCGCGTCATTCAACGGCACAAACTGCAGAAACTCCATGCGCAGACCGGCATCTTCAGCCTCGAACTGCGTGTAGCCGAAACCATGGCGGGTGCGGAACGTGCCTTCGCCGTGCCGCAGCGGTGCAACGCAGGGTCCAGTCAGCACGCCGGTTTGATCGTCGCGTACATAGATGGCCTCGCTCGGCCGGTTGCTGACCGGATCATTGACCCAGGCGGTGATCTGACTCTCCCGGCTGTTGCCGGTCCAGGTGTAGCCGCCGCCGTCGGCGGCGCAATGGGTGCCAAAGGAGGGATTGGCGATGACATTGATCCACGGTGCGGGAGTGGGCTTTTGCGGATCGTGCAGGATGACATATTCGCCGCGTTCTTCGTCGAAGCCACCATAGCCGTTGTAGAACGAAAGATTGGCCGCACCTTTGCCGGCGGAAATACCCCGCCTGAGCGAAGCCGGGCGGTCGCGTAGCCTCGCCGGAGTGGCGGCGGGGCCGGCCGTGCGCAGGCGCGCCATCTGGCTTGCAAGGCTCCCGGCATGGGCATTGAGCACCACGCGCGCCACCGCAGGCAACATGGCGAGTGTGTCGCCCGGCAGAAGATCGGCGCGCAGTGCATAGACCTGTCCACCCGCCTCATCGCGGGCGCCGTCGCTACGAGTCTTGCGGATCAAATCCTCGATGGCCGTCTGAAGGTCCTGCATGTAGGAGGCACGGCGGTCGTTGAGAATGACAAGGTGGACAGCCAGACATTTGGCGCTCCAGTATTCATGGGCGCGCAGCAACTGGCGGATGACATCGATATCTTCGGCGGCATCGATGCGCAGAAGGAGAATTGGCTTGGTGCCGGAAATGCTCTGCGACCACAGGTTGGTTTGGCCGCGCATGTTAGCGTGGATCAAGTTGGACGCTGCGCGCGTTGTATTGTTCGCATAGATGAGGTGACTTGCGAGCTGCTGAAAAAGACTGGCTTCGCCGGCTTCGATCAGTTGATGCCGCAACTGGATGCGCGAATGGGTCCAGGCGAGAATCTGGGCGCGCTCATAGGCGGCATGCTGGCGGTGCCGGTCGACCAGATCGAGAACTGCCTCGCGGTTGTCCGCGACGATGGTCCAGATGGTGCAGGAAGCTTGGTGGCCAGAGGGAATTCGCACGCGCTGGCGAAGGGCGAAAACCGGGTCGAGCACCGCGCCAGTGGTCCCGGTCAAGGGTTCGCCGTTGGTCATGGCCGCCGCTGTCTGGATACTATTGCCCTGACCGATGAAATGTTCCCTGCCGGTTTCGAATTCGAGAGCGCCTGAAGTATTCCCCTGCACAAGCATGAATTGCGCAACCCATATCTCGGGATCGGACGGCGAACGTTTGCGGCGGGTGGCCAAAAGCGCTCCCAATTCTTCAACATATTCGGTTTCGACGAACATCTTGGAAAAGGCCGGATGCGCATCGTCAGCGGCGGACGGCGCCAGCACCAATTCCATGTAGGTGGTCACTTCGACGACGCGCGCGGATTTTGCAGAATTGACGACTGTCACGCGGCGCGCTTCGGCATTGTCTTCAGTCGAGATCAAACATTCGAGTGTTGTGGCGAACTCCCCGTCGGTGCGGTGGATTTCTACTTTTTCCTCGCTGAATTCGGCGTGATAGGAAACAGGCTCGGCGAGGGCGGGCATGTATCCTGCCGACCAGGTGGCACCACTTCTCATGTCGCGCAAGAAGATGAAGGCGCCCCAGCCATCACAGGTTGCGTCCTCGCGCCAGCGGTTGATCGCGAGGCCTTTCCAGGTGCTGTAGCCCGCACCGGCAGCTGTGAGCATGACGCTGTATTGCCCGTTTGACAGAAGGTGTGTGGCGGGTGAAAGCGTGGTGCGTGGATCGGCGCGGCGGGGTGCTGGAGGGCTGAGTTCGCGGCCAGTCTCGGCGGAGGCCGTAACAACGCTCGTGAGCGTCACCGGCACCTGACGGGGAGCGCGCTCCTGCAAGAGAAGCTCAGTCGCCCGCACCATGGGTTCATCGTGAAACTGTGCACGGATGCAGCCATTGCTTACGGCATTGAGGATGGCGGCAATGGTCATGCCCTGGTGATGGGCGAAATAGGCTTTGACCACCGACACTTTCTCGCCGCTGCGCAGCCGCGTCGGTGTGAAGTCGAGCGCCTCGTAGAAGCCGTGACGGCCGCGGCCACCGGCATTTTCAAGGGCGAGGAAGTTCTTTGCAGCAGCACGCGGCGCCACCATTGCCGCAAGGCCTGTCGCATATGGCGCAATCACGATATTGTCGGCGAGACCACGTTTCAGCCCAAGGCCCGGCACGCCGAAGTTGGAATACTGATAGGTGAAGTTCACGTCCCTGGCGCTGAAGGCCGACTCCGAAATGCCCCAGGGCGTGCCCAGAGTCTGGCCATATTCGATCTGGCGCCGCACGATAAGACGTGACGTCTGCTCGATCAGGCTGCCTGTCGGAGCCCGCAACACCAGTGCGGGCATCAAATATTCGAACATTGATCCCGACCATGAGATCAAGGCGGCACCACCATGTAGTGCCGTCACCGGGCGCGCCAATCTGAACCAGTGGCGGGCGCGGAGATCGCCCTTGGCGATCGCCAAAAAACTCGCCAGCGACGCCTCGGAGGCGAGCATATCGTAGCAACTCTCGTCCAGCGCCGCCTCGGCAACACGGTAGCCAATGGCCATGAGATGGCGCTGAGGATCGGACAGGAATCCAAACTCCATATCAAGTGCTAGCTTGCGGGCATCGGCCGCAATGGTTTCGAGCCGTGTCTGAATCGAAGCCCTTGCGGCGGGAGCGAGGGAGGCATCCTTGAACTGACTTTCAACCGTTTCTTGTAACTTGACAGCCCAGCGTACCGCCTCGTCAGCACTCGCTGCCTCTAGCTCCGAGGCAATGTGCACGATCGATTGACGAATGGCTCCTGCTTGCACCGCCAAATCGATGAGACGCACCGAAAGGAGTTCCGGCTCATTGCGCGCGCGCGCAATGCCAAGCCGGAAGGCCGCGATCTGTTTTTGAGTTTGAACGTGGGCTTGTTTGAGTTGGCGCTTACCGTTCGACAACGCACGAAGTTCTCTATTGACGATTTCAACGACGTCCTCAACGCCATCCAGATATTTCGGGGCCGTTGGGGATTGCTCCGACCAGTGGCCGCAGAAATTGGCCAGCGCCACCAAATGGCCGCCGAAATTGCCGCTGTCTACGGCTGAAACATATTTGGGATCGAGCGGTCGCAGCGACTCCGTATCATACCAATTGTAAAGGTGGCCGCGGCACTTCTCCATCTTGTGCACAGTAGCCAGCGTGGCATCGATCCTGGCGAGGGAATCTGCAAGCCCTAGCCAGCCGAATTCGCGGGCACTGGCGATCGACAACAGATAGAGACCGATATTGGTGGGCGACGTCCGGTGGGCGATTTCTGGTTTAGGGTCCTCCTGGAAATTATCAGGCGGCAACATGTTGTCGGTGGTACCCACGAAGTTCTCGAAATAGGTCCACGTCCGGCGCGCCACGACGCGCAGCGCCTGCCGGTCTTCGGGCGATGCCGCCAGTTCATCGGCCGGAACATCAAGCTGACTGATCCACCAGACGATGGCGGGGGCGGCAATCCACAGCACTGCGAAGGGCAGGGCGGACACGGCTGGACCGCCACCGCGCGCTGCCGCGATGGCGAATGCGAACAACCCGGCTGCCACGCTCGACACCATGAGGTGATAGGTACCAAACAGGCCGGGCTGGGTGCGCGACTGCACTTGCGCGGCGGTCGTCCATTCGAGGAGATTCTGGCGGCTCACCAAGAGCCGGTAGAGCGTCCGCCCGATCGCATCGGCGTTCACACTGGCCTGGTGACCGAGCAACATCAGCTGGGCGGCAGTCAAAGCTAGCGACTGCCCCATGTCGCTCACAATCATCCTCAGCTGACTCGTAATGGTGATGGGGACCTGACGCAGGCCCAACCCTGAGAATATCGGCAAGATGGCGGGAATGAACGCTGTAAAGGCAATGAAGGCCGTCCAGGCTGCGGCCAGCGGCCCGGACAACCAGAGCCAGCCTGCCATTAATGCGAACAGTGAAACAATCGGCGAGAGCGAACGCCGCAGATTGTCGATCATCTTCCACATGCCGAGTGGCGATGCTAGTCCACCCACCCTTGATGCGCCGGCGATCCATGGCAGCAACTGCCAGTCACCCCGCACCCACCTATGCTGGCGGGCGGCGGCGGTCGCATAGCGTTCGGGATATTCCTCGACGACTTCAATGTCGCTAATCAGCGCTGTGCGGGCAAAATTGCCTTCGAAGAGATCATGGCTCAGCAGCGTGTTCTCGGGAATGCGGCCGGCCATTGCTGCCTCGAAGGCGTCGACGTCGTAGATGCCTTTCCCGGCAAAGGAACCTTCACCGAACATATCCTGATAAACGTCAGAGACCGCGAAAACATAAGGATCGGTACCGCGCCGTGTCGAGAAAATGCGCTGGAACATGGTGCCGTTGTGTTCCACCGGCAAAGACGGTGTCACCCGTGGCTGCAATATGCCATAGCCCTCGACCACACGGCCAAGCCTTGCATCGAAACGCGGCCGGTTGAGAGGGTGGGCGAGCTTGCCGACAAGCCGCCGCGCTGCGTCCCGGGGTAGTTTCGTATCGGCATCAAGCGTGATGACGAAGCGGACATCGGGAGGAAGCCTGCCGCCGATTGCCATGAAGCTGGTATCGGCAGCGCCCCTGAGCAAGCGGTTCAATTCATGGAGCTTGCCGCGTTTGCGCTCCCAGCCCATCCACGTGCCCTGCTGGGGGTTCCAGCGCCTGGAGCGGTGGAGCAGCAGAAACCGGCCTTGATCATGCTGCTGGTTGAGTCGCGCGATCCCGTCGAGAGCAGCTGCTAATAGGGCGTCGTCGCCGGCCGCGTGCTCGGTATCGGAGTCGATCCAGTCTGTCAGCAAGGCGAAGTAAAGCTCGCCGGTGATGTTGGCGAGGTAATGCACCTCAAGCCGTCCGATCAACTCCTCGATTTCATCATGCGAGGTGAGGAGTGCTGGCACGGCCACGAGGGTTCGCAAGTGATCGGGAACCCCGTCGCGCAATGCCAGACCCGGGATGACGACCGGACGGAGCAGCTGCGTGAGCGCGTAGTTGATCATGGTCATGCCGGCATCGAAGGCCGATCCCAGACACAGCAACGCCAACACAAGCAGCAACGGAACGCCCACGCCTGCCTGGCCGAGCGGCCACAAACCCAAGCACAGGACAATCAGCGTGATGATTGAAATGGCCCCAAGATAGCCAGCGAGGCCCGCCACCCTCACGGCATCGGCAATGCGCCGCCGCAACCCCGGACGAAAGTTGATTGTGGCCTCGAAACTTACCCGGCCGGGGCCGACGATGTGATAGCCGGGATCCCTCGCGGCCTCGATTTGCCCATCATCGGCCGCAGAGGCACGCTCAAGCGCCAAACGGGCGATTTCGAGTTCACCGTGAGTCGAATGCTGCGACAGATCTTCAATGGCATTGCGATAGTCGTTGCGGGTGCGGAAATCCATGTCGCCATACAGCGAATTGGTGCGCAGCAGCCTGTCGACGGTGCTGACACTGTCGAACCAGTCTTCCCAATTGTAGTCGGACATGAAGCGCAGGCTGGTGACCAAATTGCGCATGGTAACGTTGTTGGCGGCAAGCCGGTGGTGCTCTTCGCTGATCGCATTTTCAAAATCGTAACCGAGCCCGTGCACTTTGTGACGGAGCCAATCGAGCACGGACGCATCGACCGCATCTTGATCCCTGAGCCGCTTGATGAGTTGAACTGCAAAGGAGAGTTCAACGTGCTGGAGCGCGCTGGCCGGTAGCGCTGCTTCGATATCAGCAATCCGGGCGCGATGATCGAGAAGCCGGTCGGCGAGATCGTCGGCTATCTCGCGGGCGCGCCTCGCCGCGACGGTGCGCGACGATATGCGTGTCAGGTTTTCAATTAGTACCAGCCGCAGGCTGATTGCCGCGGCCCACAATTCGCCAATGGTAAGTGGCTGCACGGCTTGGTAGGCGTTGACAAATTCGGTTAGCGCATAATGATCAAAGCGACTGTCGCTGTGGGCCATGTAGGCCCAGGCAATACCGAAAATTTGCGGATGTCCGGCAAGCGGTCCAGTAGCCAATTTCGGCAGTTGCCGATAATAACCTTGAGGCAGATCCACCGTGGCTTGCTGGACATGCTCCTCAATCAGGTGATAGTTGTCGATCAGCCACTCCGCAGCGGGGGTAATCGGCTTTCCCGCTGCCACGGTCATCGAAAGATCGGTGTAGGCTTCGATCAACGACCGTGCATTGTCGCGCAATCGCCGCACGATGGAATGGACAGCAACTGGACTGCCAGCGGCAGTCTGCGAGGTCGCTAGACTGTGCGCATGCTCGCGAAATCTTTCGATGCCGAAGAGCTCGGCTCTGATCGGCTGGCTGTCGCTCCATGGAGCATTTCCGGATTGCAAAGGGCCCGCAAACAGATGCCGCATTTTGGGCTTGCCTCCGTATTGTTTTGTTCAACGGTCGATACGCCGCAGATGAATCCAACATTGGCACGCTGATCGTTGGAATTTTTCCGTGCATGGTGTTGGCAATGACCTGGCAACCGGCAGACAGCCGAGACCGCTCCCTACGCGGCCGCAGCAGATAACGCTAACCGGCAGTTGGTGATGATGCACGCCCGTGCCCAAGTGTCATATTATGTCAAGCAGATAGAGAAGAATGATGACCGGAATTGGTAGTCCGGCCAACAATAGTAGAACATCGCGAAACGATTGAACTCCAATCAATTGTTGCGTTACATATTCCTAACGCCGTTGCGCCAATTTTGTTCCAACCACCGGAAACCATATTGCCATGCAGGTTTTTTCTTGAGCCGGAGCCACGGAATATGCTTTTTTTCCAATAAAAATCGAAAGTTCAGAGAATGGCGGCCGGTCTCGTGTTCTGGCGGACAAAAAAAGCTAATCGAATGGAACTCGCATTGTATTCTGGCGTTTTCGCGGCCGGCATCATTGAAATTCAAATCGGACAGGAAATCGACAATTCTCCGTGGTTTCCAGCTCCCGCAACCAAAAGAAGCCCTACAATCCAAGTGGTTGGCGGGCCTTTTCTCTTTGGGTGGCGGAGCGGTTTGCAGCGGATTTGGAGTGTTGCCTCCCGAAGTCGTGACTGGAGCGTATTTCTCCCCGGCTAACAGAATTCGCTGCCCGGTGCCCGGCGTGGCGAAGCGCTGGGCGCGCGCTGCGTGAACCGGAAATACAGCCATACCGCATGCGAATGCCATCGGTCGGTACCGATCATGGGCATAGGAAATCGGCTTCATGACTGGCAATCTCTTATTGGAACCAGGAGCATCAAAGCCCCAAAAATCCACTTGCCAGCAGGGTGCCGTCCAGACATGACAATACCCGCGCGAAGAGCGTGAAGCTGTTTCCCGGCCTGCTCAATTGCAGGGCAACCTTCGTCGAGCCTTCACGCAAGGACCGTGAAGCGCCTGTGGTGCAAATCTCTTTGCCGGACGGAAAAGAGGTGAGGAGCGATTCCAGTAACGCCGACGGCGTCCTTTCCGCGTATTTTCGGCGGAACGTTTCCCTGAGGCGGACCGCGCCCGAAGATTTCACCTTTGACCAAAACCATCCGGACGTCGAAGGCGCAGATCCTGGCGGCAACCGAGACGCAGTAGTCCCTGCGAAATTCGGGTCAGCACTGTTTGCCTCCCTTGGAATGGAGTCTCCGGTTTCAATTGGCTCTTTCTTCGATGTATTCCCCATGCCGGTTCTGACGTCATCGACGCTCGCGCGGTTGAGCTAACTACAGCCTCAGACCCGGTTCGACCTGCGCAGGTTTCGGATGAACGTCATTCCAAGCACAGAGCGGCCAGGTTTCGTCGAGAACGACTGGGTTGGTCATACGCTCGGGCGCGGTGATCAGGCACGGCTCATCGTCGCGCTGCTTGCTTCGCGATGCGTAATGACGACGCTTGCCCAAGACGATCTGCCGCAAGACACCGATGTTATTCGAACGCTCGTTCGCCACAACAGGGTGCAGATCGGTGAACTGGGACAGTACCGTTGCGCTGGCGTTTACGCTGTGGTTGATGCGCCGGGCACGGTACGAACTGGTGACCGGGTGATGCTCAATTGAGTCATTTATGCGCGGGCTTCATCAGGCAGACCGGCATTTCTGCCTTGGGTCAATGCACAAACTCCGAAGTGGTGGACGATTTCCGTGACTTCCGCTTCTCCTAAGGTAACCCCGGCTTCACTTGGAAAACCCGCCAGGTACCCGATGTGGCGCGCTTGTCGAACCAGGATATCTGGCCGAAGCGTCCCCATTCATCATCCTGGAAATCCTCGGTTTCGTGTTGCCGCCGACATCGCTTCCGGCCTCGATCACTGTTGTCCGGCGACCTAATTGCCGCGCCTTGTGCAGCATGCGCATGCCTGCGAAGCCCGCGCCGACAATTATGCCGTCTGATGTTTGTTACGTACCGCGTTCCGACCGTTAGCAAATGAGAATTGGATTCACATACAGTATTTTGGATTTGCATCTAAGTCCAGCATGCATTGGAGTTGAAGGTCAAGATGAACACACTCCCAGTCGCCATGGCCTGCCAAAACCGCGGGCGATAGGACCATGTGCTGGTCGACAAGCAACTGGACACCAACCGTCTCCGATCCACCATCCTACCGGCATTGATGCAAAAGCTCTTCCAAAATTGGGTCTGGCTCAGATTTGGTGCAGTTTGTCGGGAAGGTGAGGTATTTTCCAGAAGGAATCACCGCATGGCTAGATTGCTTGACTGTTGAGGCATCTGAACAGCAGCGCCATCGCCCGACTGCGTTCATCCCTTCTGTGGGCCAGATAGAAAGTATCGAAATAGGAAATTGTGCTGGACAGCAGGCTCCTCATTTCGCCGCGTTCGGCAAAGGGTGCTGCAAAGTGGGATGGCAGATAGCCGATGTAGCGTCCCGAAAGGATAAGTATGGCGAGGCTCTCCATGTGCGAAGTGAGGGCTGAACTCTGGAATGAAAGATTGGTCGGGCCGGCATTCTCCTTCATATAAGTACGCGCCGCGTAGGGAAATTGCTGCAAGTGGTCAAGTGTCAGTTCGCCGTCGGAAGTATTGAACAACTCGTGTTGCGCTCCGCAGTAGAGTGATTGTTGCTCATCAAAGAGCCGGACAGCATTCAGCGAAGGATGAGCGTCGTCGATTGGCGTCAGGATCAGGGAATAGCGGCCGTCCAGGAGCCGCTGCAGCAGGTCTTGTGGTGACGCGATTTCGAGATGGATTTGTACGCGCGGCGCAAGTTCATTGAACCTCGCCAGGGCTTTTTGCAGTTGTAGGTCGGTGTTCGTATACATCGCATCGACGGTGCCGAAATGCACCGCCCCGGTGAGTTCGCCGCGTACCGACCCGACAATGCCGCTGAAATTCTCGATCGACCTGAGCAGGTTTTCGGCGGCCTCGTGAATACGGACGCCTTCGTCGGTGAGGGAAAATCCCTTCCTGCCCCGTTCGCATAGCCTGACGCCGAAGCGTGCTTCGAGCTGGGCAATGTGGTTGCTGATCGTTCCCGGTGAAATTCCGAGTTCGTTCTGGGCGGAGGCGAAACCTTCATGGCGAACCACGGCCTGAAAGATACGCAAGAGCCGCAAGTCGGTTGGAGCAAAGGGTATCTTGGTTTGTCGCCTTCCCATACACTTGTATTTATCATTGTGACGCGGGAAAGAAAGGTATTTTTCAGCGTAAATTTGATCGATATCGTGCCAAACTTCATCTGGGCCAGGGAGGCTGCATGTCCGGTCACGGATATCAATCAGGTCGCCTGAATCTGCCCTTTGTCGGCATCAGCACCTTTGGCAAGTCCCCGGTTTGTCTGGATTGGGACAAGATCGAAGCGGATGTAGCTATTCTGGGCGCACCCTACGATTTTGGTACCCAATGGCGCTCCGGCGCCCGTTTCGGGCCACGGTCCATTCGCGAAGCGTCGACGCTGTTCTCCTTTGGCCACGCCGGTGCCTATGACCACGAGGACGACGTCATTTATCTGCAAGCCGACAAGGTTAGCATGGTTGATATCGGTGATGCCGACATCATTCACACCGACACCGTCAACAGCCACGCCAACATCGAATTCGGTGTGCGCAAGATCCTCGCCGCGGGGGCGCTCCCCGTCGTGCTGGGTGGCGATCATTCGATCAACATTCCCTGCGTCAACGCATTCAGCGGCCACGGACCCATCCATGTGGTGCAGATCGATGCTCATCTTGATTTCGTCGACGAGCGCCATGGGGTGCGGTTCGGCCACGGCAACCCGTTGCGCCGGGCAGCCGAAAAATCATATGTCACGGGTCTCACCCAAATCGGCATCCGCAATGTCTCGTCGACGGCGCGCGAAGGTTATGAGGATGCCCGCCGCATGGGTTCCGACATTCTTTCGGTCCGGCAATTCCGCAAGCTCGGGGTGGACGCAGTGCTTGCGCGCATCCCGAGTGATCGCCGCTATTACGTGACGATCGACATCGATGGCTTCGATCCCTCGATAGCACCCGGCACCGGAACGCCGAGCCATGGCGGCTTCGTTTACTACGAAATCCTCGAACTGCTTGCGGGCCTCGTGAAGCGGGGGCCCGTCGTCGGAGTCGATCTCGTCGAAGTGGCACCCGACTACGACCACACCGGCACAACGGCAATTCTGGCCGCGCAACTGCTGCTGAATTTCATTGGCCGGATCATGCATCAACGAAGTCTCACATAACCAAGGGAGGTAAAAATGCTGAACAAACTATTCGGAGCCGCCGTGCTCGGTTCCATCATGCTGTTGGCCGGATCAGCGGATGCAGGTTCACTCAAGCTCGCCCACTCGACGTGGGTTGGTTATGGCCCATTCTACATCGCGCGGGACAAGGGCTTCTTCAAGGATGAAGGAGTCGACGTCGAGATCGTCATCATGGAAGACACCGCTATCAAGATGGGCGCGCTGGTCGCGGGACAGATAGATATCGTCGCCTCGACGGTCGATGAATTCCCTATCTACATGAAGCCCGGCAAGATGCTGCACTATGTTCTCGCCGTCGATAATTCCAAGGGCGGCGACGGTGTGGTGGCCACCAAGGACATCACCTCGATCGAAGGCCTGAAGGGCAAAAAGGTCGCTTTTGAACAGGGATCGGTGTCGCAGTTCTTTCTCAATGCATTGCTCAAGGATGCGGGCATGTCGGAAGCGGATATTGAACCCGTCAACATGGCGGCAACCGATGCAGGCGTGGCGTTCGCCGCGGGCCAGGTCGATGCGGCGGTAACCTGGGAGCCTGCATTGAGCCAAGGCGCCAAGGCGGAAAATGGTCATATACTGCTGACCAGCGCCGACAAGCCCGGTCTCATCACCGACGTCGTTGCGGTGACCGCCGAGACGGCTGTGGCAAAGAGGGACGACATCGCTGGATTCGTCCGTGCCTGGTACAAAGCGCTGGACTATATCAAGACCAACCCGGATGACGCCAATGCGATCATGGCCAAGGGCGTCGGCGGCTGGCTGGAAGATCCGAAGGTCTTCGCGGAAACCTTGAGTGGCATTGAGTACCTCGACAAGGCGAAGAATGTTGCGTTCTTCGGAACACCGGAATCTCCTGGCCAACTCACCGAGACACTTGGAGCCGCGCTCGAAATCTGGAAGAGCTTCGGCCGCATCCAAGTCGAGGTGAAGCCCGCCGACATGATCGACTATTCCTTCGTCAACGGGTAGCAGTCATGGCGACGGGCTACGGTACGATGTTACGTGTCCTGACCCCGCGCCGGGAAATCTCCCGTGCGCTGGGGCTCGGGGCGGGGAGCCTCATTGCCGGATCGATCCTGCTCCTGTGGTGCGTCATCACGTATGGCGGGCTGGTCGATACGACCTTCTGCCCGCCGCCGCACCGCGTGCTGCTGGCGCTGTGGAAGGTGATGGCCGACGGCAGCCTGTTCAAGCATGCCTGGTCGAGCCTGGTCGTGATCAATCTCGGCTTCCTGCTGTCTTCGCTGATCGCCATTCCGCTGGGCATCATGATGGGCAGCTTCCGGCTGGTGCAGGCAGCCCTTGAGCCGGGCGTCAACTTCATCCGCTACCTGCCGGTCACCTCGATGATCCCGCTACTCATCCTGTGGATCGGCATCGGGATCGAGGAAAAGATCGCGGTGATCTTCATCGGCACATTCTTCCAACAGATCGTCATGCTGGCCGATGTCTCGGCACAGGTGCCGAACGAATTGTTCAACGCGGCCTATACGCTGGGGGCTAATCGCCGGCAAGTGGTCATGCGCGTGCTGCTTCCCGCAACCCTGCCGGGCGTCATGGACACATTGCGCGTTACCATGGGCTGGGCCTGGACCTATCTGGTCGTCGCCGAACTCGTCGCATCAAATTCAGGGCTGGGTTACATGAGCATGCAGGCAATGCGCGGGCTTCATGCCGACCTGATCTTCGTGGCCATTCTGGTGATCGGTTTCCTCGGCATGGTCACCGACCAGTTCTTCAAGTGGATCAAGAGAGTCTGTCTGCCATGGGCTGGACAGCTCTAGGAGGAGGTCATCATGGGTGCCGTTTCAATCGAAAATCTCAGCCTCAACTTCAAGTCCCGCAAGGGTGATAGCGTCATTGCGCTCAACAATCTGTCGATACAGATTCCTGACAAGCAGTTCGCGGTGATCGTCGGTCCCTCCGGGTGTGGCAAGTCAAGCCTTCTCGATATTGTCGCCGGACTGAAGGAGCCATCCGGCGGTCAGTGCAAACTTGATGGCGAAGTCATCAGCGGGCCTGGTGCGGAGCGTGGCATGGTATTCCAGAACTACTCGCTGTTTCCGTGGCTCACCGTTCTCAAGAATGTCGAATTCGGACTTAGCCTGAAGGAGATTACCGCGAAAGACCGCATCGACCGTGCCCGTTCCTATGTCAATTCGGTGGGGCTCGGCGGCTTTGAAAATGCCTATCCCAAGCAGCTCTCCGGCGGCATGAAACAGCGCGTGGCGATTGCTCGCTCGCTGGCCAATGACCCGAAGATTCTGCTTATGGATGAGCCGTTCGGTGCCCTCGACAGCCAGACACGCACGGTGATGCAGGAGCTTCTGCTCGGTGTCTGGGAGAAGAACCAGAAGACGGTGCTGTTCGTCACCCATGACATCGACGAGGCGCTGTTCCTCGGCGAGAAAGTCTATGTCATGTCGGCAAGGCCGGGCCGCATCATCGACACCATATCCGTCGACTTCCCGCACCCGCGAACCTACGACCTGTTGACCTCACTTCCCTGCGTCGAACTCAAGAAGCGCATTCACCACAATCTTCACACGGAAGTTCACAAGGCCATGGCTGCCGCCGCAGCCTGACCGCAACGCAATATCTAAAAATCAGGTGGACCATGTCTCCCGGAGCAGACTCGAAATTTGACTTCATCGTCATCGGTGGCGGCTCAGCCGGCTGCGTTCTCGCAGCGCGGCTCAGCGAAAAGCCCGGCAACAAAGTATTGCTGGTGGAAGCAGGCCCGCGCGACTGGCATCCGCTCATCCACATGCCGACCGGCGAGGTCTTCATGGTCGGCAGTTCCGTCGATTGGCAATTCAGGAGCGAACCCGAACCCCGTCTCGGCGGTTATCAGGTGCCGTTGCCACGTGGCCGCGTTTTGGGCGGCAGTTCCTCGATCAACGGGCAGATTTACGTGCGCGGCCATCACCGTGACTATGACGAGTGGCGCCAGCTCGGCAATGCCGGGTGGGATTGGGAAAGCGTGCTGCCTTACTTCAAGAAGGCGGAATCGTGGAATGGGACAGCGAGCGACCTTCGCGGCACTAAGGGACCGCTGCGCACCGCCTTCGGCCGCTACCGGATGCCGTTGTTCGATGCCTTTCTGAAAGCAGGTACAGAGGCGGGATATAAATTCAATCCCGACTACAACGGCGAGGATCAGGAAGGCTTTGTCTGGACCCAGTACACCCACACTCACCTGATTCCGATGCGCTGCTCCGCGGCACGCGCCTATGTGTGGCCTGCTCTGCGCCGCAAGAACCTCGCGGTTTGGACAAAGGCCCGCGCCCTTCGCTTCATCATGGACGGAAAGCGCGTCACCGGAATCGAACTGGAATACAAGGGTAAAACGCGGAAAATCTCCGCCAACCGGGAGGTCATCCTCTCGGCGGGTGCCTATCATTCGCCCCAACTTCTCATGCTCTCGGGTATCGGCGATCCAGCCGTGCTCTCGGCACAGGGTATCGACTGCGTTCATGCGCTGAAGGGCGTGGGCAAGAACCTGCAGGATCACATCGGCTCCTTTGTCCAGCACCGCTGCACCAAGCCGATCACCTATTATAACATGACCAGACCGTTCAAACTTGCAGGGGCAATCCTGCAATATGTTTTCACGCGCGGTGGACCGCTGTCCATATTCCCGATGAACACCATGGCCTTTCTCAAGAGCGATCCCGCACTCGAACGGCCTGACCTGCAATATTACCTGATACCATCAGCCATCAACCCGAATGGTTCGCCTGATCATTTTCCCAAGTTTCACGGCTACAATATTCACTGGTGTGGGCTTCGGCCTGAAAGTATCGGACATGTCGGAATCAGCTCGCGTGACCCCCGAGATGCGCCCGTGGTCGTGCACAATTATCTCATGGCGAAATCCGACCAGGTGCTCAACCGCCACGCCTTCCGCTTGGCACGGCGCCTTCACGCGCAACGTGCCTTCGATGATTTCCGGGGTGAGGAACTGGATCCGGGTTCCGCTTGCAAATCTGACGACGAGATCGATGCCTACATGTCGCGTTTCATCTCCTCGCACTATCATCCGGTCGGCACCTGCAAGATGGGGACGGACGAGATGGCAGTGGTTGACCCGCAACTGCGTGTCCATGGACTGAAAGGTCTGCGCGTGATCGATGCCTCGATCATGCCCCGCCTGGTAGGTGCCAACACAAACGCGCCGACGATCATGATTGGCGAAAAGGGTGCCGACATAATACTGGCCGCCGCTCGCTGAGAAGGCGGGACAGTTTTGTCAGGATATGGGCGGAAAGGACTACTTGGAGGGCCATTCCGCAACAGTCATATAGACAGGCCCGGTGGAAACACCGGGGTTTTTTGGTTCTAGGGTTGTCAACGCCGGAGTAAAACCGCGGCAGTTAGAGTCCTCTGCGTGAGTCGGCAGGGAGCGGGGGAATAGACCGCGAGAAGTCGGTAGAGGTGGGTTCCCTCCCTCGCCCGCAAAGCGAGCCGAATCAGAAAGGCAGTCTCCATGGCGCAACCTTGTGACTGATCGATCACAGGCTTGATGCAATTCAAGGCGGTTGGATCCCGGCGAGGGCATTCTAATCGTATGTATGGTCTTTGTCGGAGATTCTTTGCCTTTCGGATACTGTGCCAGGCGCTGCCGATTGTATTTGGCATTGCCATTATTCTCGCCGGCGTCTGTCCGGCATCGTCCATGCAAGTGGAGCATTTCGCGAGTAACCACGTACACGCGAATGCCATGAGCGATCACGCAATTCCGGCCGGCAAGAACCGCCAGGCTCACAAGGCTCATGCCGCCTGCAATTCCGCTGTGGGCTGTTTTGTCCTCACCGCTCCTGCGGAAGAAGCCTCCACGCTCACTCTGCTCGGCGTAACCATTGAACGAACCGACACTGCGAAGCTTGCGACAAGAACCGTCGCACCTCCTCTGCCTCCGCCCAAAATCATCATTGGCGTTTGAATCAAACCGGCTTTCGAGCCGGCGTGATGGCGGCAATCGTGCCGTTCCGTCTCAATGATCAACAATGGGACGTTGCAACTATGGGCGATACCTTGAACAATCGAGTGCAAATCCGGCCAGAACCCGGAAGCATGACCACGCGCCGCAGTTTCGTGGCGGCAGCGAGTCTGGGCGCAGTCAGTCTCTACGGCCTCTGGGCGTTGCTCGGTGCCGCACCGCTTCGTTTTTGGGAGTCCGCTGAACCAAGTGGTGAAGTCATGGAGATGCCAGCCACTGGGGGTGGTCATGAAGGCCATGGCGCGATGCAAGACTCGACCCCCGGCGAGTTCCGCAAGATGACGGACGAATTCCTTGCACGCTACCGGCAACCGGATGGCAGCATTCTCGTTGAACCGGATACGGCCACCCGGTCCATGGCCGGAATGACGATGGCGCAGGGCAATGCGGCGTCACCAGTCGATGTATTCATTGCCGCGCAACAATGGTCCTTCGATCCAGCAGAGCTCCGGCTGCGCACCGGCATCGGGCCAAGGCTTCGCACCAACCCGACCTGACCCGCATCACCCTGCGCGGGGCGCCGGCACAATCAGGTCATCAACATTCATATCGCCTCGTCGAGCCTGCTACCGGCCGAGATAGCCGTCCATTTCATGGCCGTGGCGCTGGTGGCATCCAGAAGAGAGAGCGCTCCTCACAATGTTATCGTGCGCAAACGCAAGGCGTTTCCAATGACGCTCACCGAACTTAGCGCCATGGCCGCCGCGGCAATGACTGGCGACAGCAGGATGCCGGAGACCGGGTAGAGAACCCCTGCCGCGATGGGAACCCCGGCCACATTGTAGATGAAGGCGAAGAACAGATTCTGCCTGATGTTGCCCATCACCGCCCGTGACAGAAGCCGCGCGCGGACGATGCCGGTCAGGTCACCCTTGAGCAAGGTGACACCGGCGCTTTCCATCGCAACATCGGTTCCGGTGCCCATGGCGATGCCCACATCGGCGGCGGCAAGGGCAGGGGCATCATTGACACCATCGCCGGCCATGGCGACGACGCGGCCCTGGGCCTTAAGCTTGGCGACCACGTCCGCCTTCTTGTCAGGAAGAACGTCGGCCTCCACTTCGGTGATGCCGAGGCGCCTGGCCACTGCTTCAGCCGTGGTACGGTTATCGCCGGTGAGCATCACGATCCGAATACCTGCGTCACGCAGAGCGGCAAGCGCTTCCGGCGTCGTGGGCTTTACGGCATCGGCAATTCCCAAGGCCCCGGCAATCTTGCCGTTGATTGCCACGAAAACCGCCGTGGCGCCGTCGCGCCGCATGGCTTCGGCCTGGCCGGCAAGAACTTCGCTGGCAATCTTGAGTTCACCCAGGAATTTGGCATTGCCGATGACAATGCGTTTGCGGCCCACCATGCCGATGGCACCCTTGCCGGCCGGTGAATCAAAACCCATGACCTTGGCGATCGCGACACCGCGCGTCTTGGCTGCCGTGACGATGGCGGCGGCCAAGGGATGCTCGCTTGCTTGTTCAACCGATGCGGCAAGGCGCAGCAGTTCGTTTTCGTCCTGTCCATCGACAGTAGCGATGGACGTAACCGACGGTTTGCCTTCGGTCAGTGTGCCCGTTTTGTCGACCACGATGGTGTCGATCTTTTCCATGCGTTCCAGCGCCTCGGCATCGCGGATGAGGACGCCCATCTGCGCGCCACGGCCGACACCCACCATGATCGACATTGGTGTCGCAAGTCCCAGCGCACAGGGGCAGGCAATAATGAGAACCGCGACCGCCGCGACGAGGCCATAGGCCAAACGCGGCTCCGGTCCCCACATCGACCAGGCGGCAAACGCCAGCACGGCAACGCCGATTACTGCCGGAACAAACCAGCCCGAGACCTGATCGGCCAGACGCTGGATCGGCGCCCGGCTTCTCTGGGCGTCGGCGACCATTTGAACGATACGGGCAAGCATGGTCTCGCCGCCGATTTTCTCGGCGCGCATCACAAAACCGCCACTGGCATTCAGCGTTCCGCCGATCACCTTGGCGCCCACCTCCTTGGTGACGGGCATCGATTCTCCCGTCACCATCGATTCATCAAGCGCCGAGCGGCCTTCGGTGATGATGCCATCGACCGGGACCTTCTCGCCCGGCCGCACCCGCAGCTGGTCGCCAACAGCGATGAGGTCGAGGGCGATTTCCTCTTCGCTGCCATCGGGGCCAAGACGCCGGGCTGTCTTTGGGGCGAGGCCGAGAAGCGCCTTGATGGCACCCGATGTGCGGTCGCGGGCACGAAGCTCGAGCACCTGGCCGAGCAGCACAAGTACCGTGATGGCGGCAGCCGCCTCGAAATAGACCGCCACCGAACCATCCGCCTCGCGGAAAGCTGGCGGGAAGATGGCCGAGGCGAATGTTGCAATGACGCTGTAGACCCAGGCGACACCCGTGCCCATGGCAATCAGCGTGAACATGTTGAGATTGCGGGTGACCAGAGACTGCTGCCCGCGCACGAACAGCGGCCACCCTGCCCAGAGCACCACGGGCGTGGCGAACAGAAACTGCAGAAGGTTGGAAAGTTGCTTGCCGAGCAGCATGTGAAGGCCGGTGAAGTGCCCACCCATCTCGAGCGCCACGACGGGAATGGCGAGCGCCAGTCCGATCCAGAAGCGGCGAGTCATGTCGAAGAGCTCGTGATTGGGGCCGCTGTCGGCGGTCACCGTCAGCGGTTCGAGCGCCATTCCGCAGATCGGACAGGATCCCGGTCCCACCTGGCGGATCTCCGGATGCATCGGACAAGTATAGATAGCGCCCTCGACCACAGGCTCAGCGATCTTGGCACTCGCGTCGAGGTATTTCGCTGGGTTGGCCACGAACTTTGATTTGCAGCCCGCAGCACAGAAGTAATAGGTTACTCCCTTGTATTCCGCCTTGTGCTCCGCCGTCTTGGGATCGACCGTCATGCCGCATACGGGATCGATAACGCCGCCCGCCGGGGCTGCAATCGGCATCGCACCGTGCTGGCGATCATGATGCTTGTCGTGGGCGTGGCCGGCATGTTCAGTCATCTGAAGTCTCTTCCTTGCTCGACAATCGATGACACATCATATAAACCTTCCCACCACTGGAAGGTCAAGGTTTAATTCTTGCTGAAGAGTTTGAAGATGAATATCGGTGAAGTCGCGGAACAATCCGGCGTTCCTGCGAAGATGATTCGATACTACGAGGAAACTGGCCTGGTGCGGAAGCCGGAGAGATCGCCTGGCGGCTACCGGCAGTATGGCGAAGCGGACGTTCACACCTTGCGTTTTATCCGCCGGTCCCGCGACCTGGGCTTTTCATTTGAACGCATCCGCGAGCTGCTCAAACTCTGGTCCGACCGGAGACGATCGAGCCACGAAGTCAAAAAGATAGCTCTCGCCCATGTTGCTGCGCTGGAAGCCGACATCATCAAACTGACGGGGCTGCGCGATATGTTGCGGCACCTCGCCGGAAAATGTCACGGCGACGATCGCCCGGACTGTCCCATCCTGGATAATTTGGGCGGCAACCCGGCTTCTGAACGGCGTTCAAATGCATCGGGCCGCAATTGACCGCTCTTGCCCATCAGGCCGAAGTGATACTGCGGCGGGTAGTCGAGCCGGTTTGAACACGCCGGTCATTGCCATTTGCCTGTACAAACAATTGCGGCCCGGTTTGGCAGCCGGGCCGCAATCCGCCATGTCCCGACCCTGTTACATGCCGGAATGTTTCAGTCACTAAGGATCTGGCGCAGCTTTCGCATGGCCTTGAGAGTTGTTTTCTCGTCCGATACCGCAAATCCCATGACCAGACCGCGACGCTGCTGGGCATGATGATACTGGATCGACAGGGGCGAGACATTGATCCCTTCTGCCACCGCTGCGGCGGCAATGATTTTGTCGTCATGCCTGGAATGAAAGAGGCCCACCAATTGAATGCCCGACTCAGTCCGGCGCAACCGTAACCATTGGCTGAGGTGATCCTCGAAGGCCGAGGTGAAATATTGGCGCCGCACCGAATAGAGCCGTCGCATGCGGCGGAGGTGCCGTGTCAGATGGCCTTCATTCATGAAGTCGGCCAGGGCCGCCTGGGTCAGCAGCGGGGCGAACTGGCCGGTTGCACTGAGCGCCGGAACAATTCCGTCACCGATCGCCGGCGGCACCACCATGAACCCCAGACGCATGGCGGGGAACAGGATCTTGGCGAAGGTTCCGACATAAACAACACGGCTCGAAACATCGAGCCCCTGCAGCGCCGGAATGGGCTGGCCTTGAAAGCGATATTCGCTGTCATAATCATCTTCGATGATCCACGAGTTCCAGCTCTCCGCCATGCGGATGAGATTGAGCCGCTGTTCCATCGGCATGGTAACTCCCAGCGGATGGTGACAGGATGGAGTTACGAAAATAACCCGCGGAGTTGACTTGGGCGGATCGAGTTGCCAGCCGGCTTCATCCACATTCAGCGCCGATAGTTTGGCGCCAGCCGACAGGAAGGCGGCACTCGCTCCATAGTAGCCTGGCTCTTCCATCCACACGCTGTCGCCGGGATCGAGCAGCATGCGGGCGAGCAAGTCAAATGCCGACTGCGCACCATTGGTCACCACAATTTGACCGGCGGTGCAATTCACTCCGCGCGACGCGGTAAGATAGCGGGCAATTGCCTCGCGAAGCGGTGGATGACCGTTAATATGGTAAGCACCAAACAAACCGTGCCGCGCGGCCTTGGCCCGGCGTGCCAGAAGTTTTGACCATGTATTGAATGGGAAATTATCTGGGTCAGGCATGCCCGGATGAAGCGCGAGGCCTCCCGGATTGCCATGATGATAACGTTGCGCCTGCAGAATTTTTCCACGCGCCGAAATGTAGGTGCTGCCAACTGCCCGTGGCTGGCTGGCGATGCTGCCGTGAGCTGGCAAATCGACCACCACAGGCGGCGCGCCCTTCCGCATTCGCAGATAACCTTCGAGTGCTAACTGATCATACGCGGCAATGACGCTGTTGCGGCCAATGCCGAGATCCTTCGCAAGAAACCGTGTGGATGGAATTACGCTGCCGCTGGCCAGGGCCTGTTTTTCGATGAGGCCGCGCAATTGACTGTAAAGCTGGCGATGCAGGTTGACTGTCGAAGCTGGGTTCAGAACGATGGTTTCAATGGGAAATGCCGCCGTCATAGTGGTTCTCAAAAATTGTCACAATCTGGTTCTGACTTTAAGACCACTTTGCCTATAGCTTTCGCCTTCTGCAACGAAAAAATCCGAGGTGGCACATGTACACTGTTGGCGAAGAAGAGATCGAGGCGCTGGCCCGCGTCGTCCGCAGCAAGACCCTGTTTCGCTATGGCGTTGGCCATGAGTGCGATCGTTTTGAGGCCCGCTACGCGGCTTATCTGGGGGTCACCCATTTTGCTTTGGCGGCGAGCGGCAGCAACGCGCTGGTCGCGGCTTTGGTTGCCGTCGGCATCGGCCCCGGCGATGAAGTGCTGATACCGGCTCATACCTATATGGCCACTGCTACGGCTGTTCTTGCCGCCGGTGCGATTCCGGTCATTGTCGATGTCGACGAGAGTATCACCATTGATCCCGCCGCCATCGAAACGGCGATCGGTCCGTGCACCAAAGCGGTGATTCCCGTGCATATGTGGGGTGCCGCCTGCAACATGGACGCCATTATGGACATCGCCCGGCGGCGCGGACTGATTGTCATCGAAGATGCCTGCCAGGGTGTTGGCGGCGGCTATGAAGGCCGCAAGTTCGGTTCGATCGGGCATATCGGTGCTTTCAGTTTCAACTTCTACAAAAACATGACATGCGGCGAGGGCGGCGGCGTTGCCGTCAATGATGATCGCCTGGCCAAGCGGGTGCGCGGCGCCATTGACCCCTGTCACTTCTATTGGAATGGCCGCGACGATGAGGAAAAACCTTTCGCTGGAAACGGCGCGCGGGCTTCCGAATTGATGGGGGCGGTGCTCAACGTCCAACTCGACCGTCTCGACGGCATGATTTCGGCGATGCGTGCGGAAAAGCGCAAGATTCTTTCTGGCACGGAGGCCTTCGGCAATCTTGGGCTACGGCCATCGCCGATGAACAGTGCCGCTCATGATTGCGCCACCCACGTGATGTACTCGCTTCCATCCGCCGATGCCGCCCAACGCTTTACCGGAATTTTTCCAAGCGTAATTGCTGGCAAGACCGGGCGCCACACTTACACGGAGTGGGATCAGGTGCTCATCGGAGCAGGGGCAGCACATCCGGCGATGAACCCCTATCTGATGCCGGCCAACGCCAAATGCCGGAAGACTTACACCGCGGATATGTGCGCACGGTCGTTGGAGATTCTCGACCGCACGGTGATGGTTCCAACCAATCCCGAGCATAGCGAAAACCAGATTGCCGACATCATCCATAATATCGGGATCGCCAGCCGGGTGGCGCTGGGTGGTATGTCCTTGGACGAAGCAGACATGCGGAACATCATTCCGATCGACGTTCAGAAGTTCGACTCGATCAGCCGGGATCGCGCCGTGACGAGGAGCGGGCATCCCAGCCAGCCCGCCGTCTGAAGGAAAAATCCGGCATGGCGCGAAAGATAGGGATCGGTGTGGTTGGCGCGGGCGGCATCGCCGGGATCGAACATATCCCCAATCTTCTCCGGTTGAAGCCGCAGTTCGAAGTCGCTGGTGTGTGCGACCTTTCCGCCACCGCGCGTGGCTTTGTCACCGGGCACTCGGCCTTTGCCGAAGGCGACCCCCTGAGCCCGCGCGTTCTGGCGGAGGCTGATTATTCCGGTTGGCTGGTGGTTGAGGCCGAACAGGACCCGAAGAAAACCCACCCACTTACTTATGCCAGGATGGGTTTTGAAAATCTATCGCGGCTGGCAAAAGCGGCGGGCTTTACAGTTGATAATTGAAGGGTGCAGGTTACGGCTGGCACCCCAAAGGAACCAGTGCTGAGGTGAAAACAAAGAGAACTGAATGGCAACTGGTCTGCCTTCGGCCATAGCGGTGGGCAGAGGAACAACAGGAGGAGACGATCATGCGAAATCTAATCAAGACGACCATCGCAGTCATGGCCACACTCGGCTGCATGGTTATGGGAGCGAATGCTGACGGACTAAAGGAAGCCAAGGATGTAAAAATTGCAGTCGTCGTCCATGGCGCCGCGTCCGATGCCTACTGGTCAGTCGTGAAACGTGGTGTCGATGATGCCGCCGCGCTTACTGGAGCGTCGGTGCAATATATCGCGCCCCAGGTCTTTGACAGCGTCGAACAGGCCCGCCTCATCGAAGCGGCGGTCGCCACCAAGCCTGACGGCATCGTCGTATCGATTCCCGATATCGATGCGCTGAAGTCTTCGATTCAAGGCGCACTCGCCGCCGGGATTCCGGTGATCAATATCGACTCCGGCGAAAAGCAGGGCGAGAGCATTGGTGTGCCGCTTTATGTTGGCACCACGTCCGAATACCAGGCAGGTATCCGGGCCGGCGAACGCCTCGCCAAGGAAGGCACGCTGAAAGTTGTTTGCGTCAATCACGAGGTTGGCAATATCAGCCTTGACGAACGCTGCCAGGGCATCAACGACGGATTGGCGAAATCGGGCGGCAGCTCGGAAGTCGTGGCCGTTGCCCAGGATCCAGCCGACGTAACCCGCCGGGTGCAGGCCTATCTTTCGGCGCACACCGATGTGCAAGCGGTGTTTGCCACCGGCACGGCATCAGCCAATCCTTTGATCAAATTCTTCAAGGATCAAGAGCTGTTCGGCAAGCTGAAGCTCTACACCTATGACCTCGGGCCGGAAATTCTCGAGTCGGTGGCCGCTGGCGAGATGGGCTTTGGTATCGACGGTCAGCAATACCTGATGGGTTATCTTCCGGTTATTGCCCTGGTTGAGAATGCCACCCATGGCTTCTGGATCCAGAACAACATTTACACCGGACCACTGTTCATCGACACGCCCGAAAAGGCGAAGGGCGTCCTGGCTCTATCCAAGCAGGGCATTCGTTAAGTTTGTTCGGCCGGTGATACGGGGAGGGCGGGCAGAACCGCCTTCCCCTGCAAAATATTTTCATGACCGGAGCAAGCGGGAATGACAAGGAATGGTGAGGCAACGCCGGTGCAAGGCGTAACTCCGAAACAACGCGGCGACCTCGACGAGCGGCTGACAAAAACCAGCTGGTTGGTTCGATTGTTGCGGCGGCCGGAATCCGGTGTCGTTTGTGGGCTGATTGCGACGGTGCTGATCTTCGCCGTGCTGCCGGGCGCAAACTCACTCTACTCATTGCAGGGCTCGCTGACCTTTCTGACTTTGGCTGCCGAACTTGGCATCATCGCCGCCGCCGTCGCGCTATTGATCATTGCCGGTGAATTTGACTTGTCGATCGGCTCGATGATCGGTTTTGCCGGCGTGGTGATCGGCTTGACAGTCAAGCACATGGGTTTCCCCCTGTGGGCCGGAATTTCCTCGGCCTTTGCCGTGGCGCTGCTGGTTGGCTATCTCAATGGCCTCATTGTTGTGAAAACCAAACTCCCCTCGTTCATCGTAACCCTTGCATCGCTGTTTATCCTGCGTGGCCTGTCGATCGGCATCACCCGCGCCGTCACTGGACGCACGCAAATTCCCTATATCCTCAACGACGTGCCGGACCTGTGGGTGGCGGGCATCTTCAACGGCCATGTCCTGACCGGATTGTTTTACTGGATGGGTGAACAGGGCTGGATTGGCGTCAAGAGCGACGGCTCACCCTTCGTGCCGGGCATTCCAATGTCGATTGTCTGGTGGCTGGTCATCACCGCCGTTGCCGGATGGATATTGGCGGAGACGCGCTTTGGCAACTGGATCTATGCATCGGGTGGTGATCCCGTCGTCGCCAGAAATGTTGGCGTGCCGGTGTCGCGCGTAAAAATTATATTATTCGTGGCCACCGCATGTGCCGCGACATTGCTGGCAACCATTCAGGTGATGGAAGCGGGTTCCGCCGACACCGTGCGCGGTGTGCTCAAGGAGTTCGAGGCAATCATCGCTGTCGTCATCGGTGGCGTATTGCTGACTGGCGGATATGGCACCATCTATGGCGCTGCATTTGGCGCATTGATTTTCGGGCTGGTGCAAATGGGCATTTTCTATACAGGCATCGACACTGACTGGTTCAAGGTCTTTCTCGGTATCGTCATCCTCATCGCCGTTCTCGTCAATAACTACACGCGCGCCAAGGCTCTGGGCGAGAGGGCGGCGTCATGACAGTGGCTCCCGCGATTGAACTTCAACAGGTCAGCAAACGTTTCGGCTCTGTCATTGCGCTTAACAATATAGATATCAAGGTTTATCCCGGCGAAGTTCATTGCCTGCTGGGCGACAACGGGGCCGGCAAGTCGACTCTGATCAAAATCCTGTCGGGCGTGTATCAGCCAACCGAGGGTAAAATTCTGGTGGCTGGAAGGGAAGTTCGCTTTCGTAGCCCCCGCGATGCGGCGGAATATGGCGTCGCCACGGTATTTCAGGATCTGGGCCTTATTCCACTGATGAGCATCTCCAGAAATTTCTTTCTCGGCCGCGAACCGGTGCGCGGTGTGTTTCCATTCAAGCGGTTTGACAAGGAGACCGCCAACACCATCGCCCGGCAGGCGATGGCCGATGTTGGAATTCAGGTACGCGACCCCACCCAGGCGGTTGGAACTCTCTCGGGCGGCGAACGCCAGTCGGTCGCCATCGCCCGCGCCATATATTTTGGCGCGAAAGTTCTCATTCTCGATGAACCAACCTCGGCATTGGGCGTGCATCAAGCGGCAATGGTGTTAAAATTTGTCATCGAAGCGCGGTTGCGCGGACTGGCCGTCATCTTCATCACCCACAATATTCGCCATGCTTATCCCGTTGGCGACACCTTCACCCTGTTGAACCGCGGCTCCGGCCAAGGCACATTCCGCAAGTCCGAAATCACCCGTGATGAAGTATTGGCAATCATGTCCGGCGGCGAGGATATGAATGCCGTCGAAAATGAGATTGAGCAACTTCTGGAGACGATCAAGTAGCGAAATCGTACCTGCGATGACCGGCAAAAAGCAAAAATTCGTGGTCATCCATGCCGACGACCTTGGTATGAGCCACGGCGCCAATGCGGCCTACGCCGAGCTCTCTCGTCTCGGCGTTTGCAGTTCGGGCTCGGTGATGATTCCTTGTCCATGGTTCCCTGAAGTTGTTGCAATGGCCGCCGCGGATCGCCAGCTCGATCTCGGCGTTCATCTGACCCTGACCAGCGAAATGACCCACTACAAGTGGCGGCCATTGACAGCACCGCCACCATCGGCGGGAATGACCGATAGCCACGGCATGTTTCTTGCCGATGTTGCTTCGCTGCGTGCCAGCGCCGAACCACAAGCAGTGGAAGCCGAGCTTCGCGCGCAGATTGAAGCAGCGCTCGCCGCCGGCATCGATGTTACCCATCTCGATGACCACGCCGGCGCCGTGCTGGCTCCGGAATTTTGTGAGATATATATTCGCCTTGGCATTGAATTTGCACTTCCAATTCTTATGACCCCCAGCCTCTCCACCTATGGCGGCATTCATAATCTGCAAGGCGTAAGGGATCACGACTATCGCAGGCATGCCGAACTGGCCCGGGCCAGCGGGTTTCATTTATTCGACAGAATTGTCGAAACGCCATGGCAACCCGCTGGCCCGGCTGAAGCAATTTATCGCGGCTTGATCACTGGCATTGTTCCTGGTTATACATTCATGGCGCTTCATTTCACCATGCCGGGAGAAATCGAGGCAATCGATGTGCAATCCAGCCACATTCGCACCGCCGAGTATCAATTGTTTCGGACCGCTGAATTCCGGGATTGGCTGGACAATCAGGGGCTGACAGTGATCGGCATGAGAGCGCTGCGCGACGATCTGCGCGCAAAGCTGGCCGCATCGCCAGGCGGACGGTAGCTATGGACCGTATCGGCGTTTCTTGAACAGCAACCTACTTCAAAACCCGGCGGCAGAACCTGCTGGCCGGCGATCATCATGAGCGCCATAGAGTATTCCGGGTATCGGCCTGTTTCCTGCCATCGCATCATTGCCTGAGGTTTGCAGCACCGCTGTTGTGTCTTCCTTGGGTCCGATGAGAATGGCCTCGGCGGCACCCCACGGCGCCTGTTCGACAATCTTGTATCCCATCCCGGTCAAAATCCTGGCCGTATCGGGTGACAGTGCGAAGGGTTCCGCCGAAATCTGATCCGGCAGCCACTGGTGATGGATACGCGGCGCGTTCACCGCTTCCTGAATGTTCATGCCGTGATCAACGACATTCAAGATGATCTCGACAGCAATCGTTATAATGCGCGAGCCGCCCGGACTGCCAAGCACCATGAATGTCTTGCCATCCTTGGTTACAATGGTGGGACTCATCGAACTCAGTGGCCGTTTGCCGGGAGCAATCGCATTGGTCTTGCCTTGAACCAGGCCGAACAGGTTTGGAACACCTGGCTTCACCGTGAAATCATCCATCTCATCGTTGAGAAAAAATCCGGTATCTCCGGCAATAACTTTGGCTCCGAACAGCGCGTTGATGGTGTAGGTAACGGAAACCGCGTTGCCCGCTGTGTCGACCACCGAGAAGTGCGTTGTCTCGGTGCCCTCATGGGGTGCCGTGCCCGGCTGCACGTCCTTGGAATTGGCTGCCTTCACCGCATCGATCTTCGCCCTGATCTCCGCCGCGTAGGACTCCGACAGAAGCCGGTCGAGCGGATTATTGACGAAGTCTGGATCGCCCAGCTGAAAATTCCGGTCCACAAATGTGTGCCGCATCGCTTCAACCATGAAGTGAATGGAGGAGGCCGAATGAAATCCCAATTCGGAGATAGGATAGCCTTCGAGAATGTTGAGAATCTCGCAGATGGCAGTGCCGCCAGAACTCGGTGGTGGAGCTGAAATCAGTTCGTAACCGCGATAGTTGCAGCGCACGGGCGCTGCTTCGGCAACAGTATAATTGGCCAAGTCCTGCTTCGAAATTATTCCGCCGTTGGCACTGCTGGCCGCGACGATGGCATCAGCGATCGTCCCCTTGTAAAAGGCGTCAGGCCCCTGTTGCGCGATGGTGCGCAGCGTTTGCGCAAGGTTGGATTGAACCAACCTGTCACCCGCTTGCCACGGCTGCCCGTTATTCAGGAAGATACTTGCAACATCCGGTTGACCGGCAAAATTCTTGGTCGAAGTTGCCAGGATGCTGGCGTCTCCCTGTCCGAGAACAAAACCCTCGTCAGCCAGTTTGATGGCGGGCACCATAACCGCTTCGCGTGTCATGGTGCCGTATTTCCGCAGCATGGTATCGAGACCAAGCACCG
>JANLWG010000107.1:0-3381 GCA_031364405.1 Hyphomicrobiales bacterium | reverse complement strand
CTTACGCATTTTACGTCTCGCATCTTGCAGCCTCCCGGGAAGGACCATTCCTGTCCCGGAACTTCTCATGCCCCCTCGAAAACGGCAGGACGCTTTTCGCGGAAGGCTGTTACTCCCTCACGCAAATCCTGTGTGCGCGCGACAAGACCGCCGGCCATGGCTTCCATGGCGGCGGCGGCTTCTTCGTGCTCTGCCGCATTGATGAGAAGCTTGACTGTTTCAATAGCGATGGGACCGCAAGCAGCGATCCGCATTGCACGGGCGCGCGCGTTGGCCATGCCTTCGCCAGTCGCCGCAACCGCGTCGACGAGACCAAGGGTATGGGCTTGGTTTGCCGAGAACATTTCCGCACCTAGCGACATGCGGCGGACCGCTTGCGAGCCGAAGCGGCGGACCAGGCGCTGGGTGCCGGACCAGCCCGGCACCATGCCAAGAGTCGTCTCGGGAAGGCCAATCCGCGCGTGAATTTCAGCAATGCGGATATCGGCGGTGGCGGCAAGCTCCAGTCCGCCGCCGAGCGCGTGCCCGTTCAATACCGCAATAAGTGGCACGCGCAGGCGCGCCAGCGTATCGAAGGCGCGGTGGCCATCGCGAATCCACCGGCGGTGGAAGGCCGTAGGTGGCTCGCCGGCCCAGGCAGCAATGTCGCCTCCGGCAGAAAACGCCTTGGTGCCTTCGCCGGTCAGGATCGCCACGCGCACGGTTTCCTCGCGCTCAATGCGATCGGCCGCCTCAGCCAGCGCCGCCACCATGGCACGGTCGAGGGCGTTGAGTTTTTCCGGACGGCAGAGGGTGATCACAGCCAAAGAGCCATCAATTTCGAGCCGGATGCGGGAATCGGACAAGGTGATCATTCGGCCGCCTCGCTCATCTGGCTCTTGGATTGCAATGACAGACCGAAGGGCTGGGGCTGGAACAAATTGGCCTGCATGGCCTTGAGATTGTCTGCGACATTCAACTTGAAGCCTGCCTGGGCGAGCACATCGTTCTCGAGATTTGCTCCCGGCGCGATCTCGGTGACCATGACGCCTTGTGGCGTGAGCTTCATCACGCAACGCTCGGTGATGTAGCTTATATCCTGACCCTGCATCACGGCGCGGCGGCCGGAGAACGAGACATGCTCGACCTCGGGTACCAGCTTCTGCACTTTGCCCTCTTTTTCGATTGCCAGCCTGCCGTCGCGGACATCCAACTTGGCGCCCGCGTTGAAGAAGCCGGAGAACACGATCTTCCTGGCCCGCGCCGTGATGTCGACGAAACCGCCAGCTCCCGCCGTCACATGAGGCCTCGCACTCAGTTTTGAAACATTGACGGCACCAGATTGATCGATCTGCAGAAAGGACATGAGAGAGGCGTCGAAGCCGCCGGCCTGGAAATAGGTGAACTGGTGCGGCGAGGCGACGATGGCTTCGGCATTCGAAGAACACCCGAAAGCAAAGTCTAGCAGGGGAATACCGCCGACAGCACCTTGCTCGATGACCCAGGTGACAGCGCCGTGCAAGCCTTCCTCGATGAGGATGCGCGGCACATTGGCCGAAATGCCGAAGCCGATGTTGACGGCGGAACCTTCAGCGAGTTCCATCGCCACCCGGCGCGCGATGACTTTCTGGATGCCGAATTCCGGTGCCGTAAAAGACGAAAGCGGCTGGAACACCTCGCCGGAGATCGCCGGGTCGTAGACGGTATGGGTGGTCTGAAGCTGGTCCGGCGCCACGACAATATGATCAACCAGAATACCCGGCACCCGCACGTCGTGGGGCCTGAGCGAGCCCTCGAGTGCGAGGCGCTTGACTTGGGCGATGACAATGCCACCGTTGTTGTGAGCGGCGAGTGCCTGTTCCATGGCGCCGAGATAGGCACCTTCATGTTCGAAGGAGAGGTTGCCGCGTTCGTCCGCCGTGGTGGCGCGGATGATGGCGACATCGGGAACGATGGCGGGGAAATACATCCATGTGTCACCAGCGAATTCGACTTTACTTACAACCGGCTCGGCGGCGGCGCGCGCATTCATGGCGCAGCCTTCACGATCCGGATCGACGAAAGTGTCGAGACCGACCTTGGTCAGAACGCCGGGACGCTTCGCCGCAGCCTCGCGTTGCATGTCGAAGAGAATGCCCGAGGGAATGTTGTAAGCGGGAATCTGGTTGCCGGTGATCATCTGCCAGATCAGCGGTGGCTCGGATGAGGAGGGCCCCGACGGATAGGACCCCGCCATCACCTTGGCGAGACAACCCTCCTGCGCCAGATGATCGATGCCCTTGATACCGTACATGTCTCCCGCCGCAATGGGATTCAGCGAGGTAATGGCGCGGGGATGCCCGGTTTCACGGAACCGCCTGCCGATGGCCGCAAGTACAGCATCGGGGCAGCCGAGACCGCTTGACGACGAGATCGACACGACGGCGCCGTCGGCGATCAATACCGCTGCCCGCTCGCTGCTTATGACTTTGCGCATGCGATCAGAGCCCCGCGTCGATCTTGACGGATCGGCCCGTCCTGGCTGCCTCGACGACGGCAAGTCCGGTCGCCAGAGACCAGATACCGTCTTTACCGGTCGCTGAAGGCTGGCCCTTGCCGGCCACGGCCGCGGGGAAGTTTGTCAGCGCACGCTCATAGAGATTGGTGCGGTCGATGGTGAGGTCTTCGCGTTTGTCGCCACGTACCAGCGTGACGCTACCGGTAGGCTTCTGGGTCATGCAGTCGTGGCCAATCAGCGAACCATCGGTGCCGTGAACCTCAAATCCGGTTCCCGCGTACCTGATGGTAAAGGCGTCGTGAAATTGCGCAACGAGGCCCGTTGAAAACCGCATCACGCCCATGACACCGTCTTCCAGGCCCGACTGACCCATGCCCGCACTCTGCGCCAGTGCAACGGCCTCGACAGGATCGTCATCCAGAACGAAACGCAGCGTATCGGCATCATGCACCGTGATATCGAGAATGACGCCACCGCCCGCCGCAGGGTTATTCAGCCGCCAGCCCTGCAAATGCGGAGGCAAATAGACGGCATGAAACACCCGAGCCGCAATCGGCTTGCCGATGCGCCCGGCCTTAATCGCTTCGCGCATGGCAAGGTGGGTTCCGGCGTTGCGTAAATGATGGTTGGTTGCCAGGATGACGCCCGCCGATTTGCAGGCTTTGGCCATCGCATGGCCATCGGCCAACGCCATGGCGAGCGGCTTTTCGCATAACACGTGCTTGCCCGCCTTGGCGGCGGCGAGTGTCTGATCGCGGTGCAACTCGTTGGTGGTGGAAATGTAAACCGCGTCGATGCCCTCGTCCGACAGCAGCCCGTCGAGGCTTGTGGTTGACCAGGGAATGCCGTTGTTCTGGGCGTAGTCCACGCCGCGCGCCGCGTCTGTGCTCATGACGCCCACGATT
>JANLWG010000098.1:0-1670 GCA_031364405.1 Hyphomicrobiales bacterium | reverse complement strand
GATGCCGACGTCGGCCGCGGCAAGGGCTGGCGCATCGTTGACACCATCGCCCGCCATCAGCACCACGCCAAGTCTTCGTTCCGCCAGCACGATGTTGACCTTGTCTTGCGGTTCAAGTGCAAAGCGCGCGTCATCGAGTGCGAGTTGACTGGCAATCTTCTCGACCACCGCACGGCTGTCGCCCGAGGCCAGCACGATGCGTTTGATACCGGCATCGCGCAGCCGCGCCAATGCCTGTGCGGCATCTCCCCGCAACGCATCGGCAAGGATCAGATGGCCAGCAAGATGGCCATCGATGGCAACGGCGACGATCACCGAACCCGCTGGCGCTTGGGTTTTCTTCAATGACCGTTGCTTCAATTTCCGCCGCACGAAATCGCTGCCGCCGGCGATCACCCGGTGGCCATCGACGTGGCCTTCGATGCCCGCTCCGCCGGTTTCCCTGGCGTGGCTTGGTGAGCTGAGCTTGAGGCCGCGCCCATGGGCTGCCTCCACCAGCGAGGCGGCGATCACATGGCCCGAAGCCTGATCGAGCGAGGCGGAAAGCCGCAGGATATCGTCGGGCTTCCACCGTCCCGCCACCTGAATGTCCACCAGGCTGGCGCGGCCTTCGGTGAGCGTGCCGGTCTTGTCGATCACCAGTGCGCCAGCTCGCGCCAGGGTTTCCAGCACCGGGCCGCCCTTGACCAGAACGCCGCGCCGCGCCGCCTTGCTGATGCCCGAGACAATGGCGACGGGAACCGCGAGAATAAGCGGACACGGCGTTGCCGAGATGACAACCGCAAGCATGCGCAGATGATCGCTGCTCAGCCACCATGCGCCACCGGCAATCAACACCGTGAGCGCCATGAACCACAGGGCGAAACGGTCGGCGAGTTGCACCATCGGCGCCTTGGCCTGCTGCGCCGCCTGCACCAGGCGCACGATGCCGGAATAGGTGCTGTCGGCGGCGCTCCTCGTCGCAATCAAGTCGAAGGCCATGTCGAGGTTCGAGGAACCGCTCAGCACGTCATCGCCTTGCCGGCGCTGCACCGGCACCGATTCGCCGGTGAGGATCGACTGGTCGAGGAGAGCGGCGCCATTTGCCAGGTGTCCGTCGACCGGAACAATTTCACCCTGGCGCACCAGAATAACGTCACCCGGCCGCAGGTTGCCGACAGCGGCTTCAATCAGATGCCCGTCATGGTAGCGCAACGCGGTTTTGGGCACCCGGCCCAACAGAGCCCGCATTTCCGAGCGGGCCCGGGTTTCGGCGAAATCCTCGAGAAGCTGGCCGCCGGAATACATCAATGCGACAACCGCCGCCGCCAGCGTCTCACCAAAATAGATCGCCAGCGACATTGACAGGGCGGCCACCAGATCAAGCCCGAACTCGCCCCGCCGCAACGACGCGACAATCTCCGCATATAAAGAGAGAAGTACAACGCCGGCTGCCCCGCCCCAGATCGCCGGTTGCCAGTGGCCCAACCCGGCAACAGGCGCGGCAAAGCCCAATGCCAGACCTGCTGCGGACGCAAAAACCAAAAGCAGCTTGAAAGGGTTCAGCACGATCGCTTCTTAACAGCTCTTCACATTTATCCACATGACCTCAATCAATCTGTGGATTGTCCCCAAACGTGCTAACTCATTAATCCGGCCTTTACCCTTGCCTGCCAAATTATCGGCAACTG
>JANLWG010000093.1:0-3746 GCA_031364405.1 Hyphomicrobiales bacterium | reverse complement strand
AACGCAAACGTCATGTCGAGTGGCGCCGGCTGACTGTCGCGGCGATGGCGCTGATCCTGGTCGCCGGAGGTGTAGCGCTTTGGAAGGTGCTCGGGGACGGTTCAGGACCGCCGGTCGAGGTAGCCTCGAAGGCGAGAATGGTGCTCCCGCTACCTGACAAACCATCCATCGCTGTGTTGCCGTTTACCAATATGTCCGGCGAGGCGGGGCAAGAGACCTTTACCGACGGCATGACCGATGACCTGATTACTGATCTCTCCAAGATATCCGGATTATTTGTCATCTCACGGAATTCGACCTTCGTTTACAAAGGCAAGGCCGTGAAGATCAGTCAGGTCGCCGAGGAATTGGGCGTCCGCTACGTGCTCGAGGGAAGCGTGCGGCGCGCCGGAGACCAGCTAAGGGTCAATGCTCAGCTCATTGATGCGCAGACCGGCGGGCACGTTTGGGCCGACAGGTTCGATGGAAGCGTCGCCGACATCTTCGGTGTCCAGGATACATTTGTGGGTAAGATCGTCGACGCTCTGGAAGTCAGGCTGACGACCACCGAGAAGCAAGTGATTGCCGACAATAAGACGGAGAGCATTCGTGCCAAGGAGGCGTTTGACGAGGGCTGGAGCCTATACCTCCGTTACAACGCAAAGGACACAGCTGCGGCCATCACTTCCTTGAAAAAGGCAACCGAACTTGATCCCGAATATGGGCGCGCCTATGCCGCGCTGGCGCTGGCCTACTTCCGTGTCTATGAATCACTCTGGTTCAAAGAAGTCGGTATTGTGGCACCAACTCCCCACTTGTTCGAGGCATACGACTATGTGGAACAGGCCAAGAAACATCCAACTTCACTCTCCTATACTGTCGAGGCGCTGCGAGACACATATCAAGGCCGGGCCGAAGACGCACGCAGGGATGCCGGTCGAGCGATTGCATTGGATCCCAACGACCCCGAGGCGCATATCGGAATGGCTTGGGCGTTGACGATTTCAGGCGAACCCGCCGAGGCGCTAAATTTCGTCGCGACCGCCATGCGGCTCAATCCGAACTATCCAAGCCACTATGCTCTCGCTCGTGGAACGGCGCTTTTTGCAGTGGGCGATCTGAAACAAGCGGCTGAGGTGTTCGGAGAAGGCGTCAAGCGGAACCCGGACGCGACTGCGCTCTTTCTACCTCTCAGTTCCGTGCTGGCGCAGCTCGGGCGCCGAGAAGAAGCGAGGCAAATGCTCCTGAAGTTCCGGCCGGGTGTGGACCAGAAAGGGCTCGAAAACCTCCCCGACACCTTACCCCCCAGGTTCAACTGGGAGTATGAACACGCAAGCGTCCAGGAGCGGCTGAATGACGGTCTCCGTGTCGCCGCGCTGCCGCTGAACGTTACCGTTTCGAGCCTGGAAGCGGAGCTTGGCGCCGGCAATGCCATTTCCCGGCTGTATGCGGCAAAGCGACTGGGCTGGTTTGGCCCGGCGGCGGCACAAGCCGTTCCGGCTTTGGTTGAGGCGCTCAAGGTCGAATATCTCCGCCGGGACGCCATCGAGGCGCTGGGAAAGATCGGGCCTCCGGCGCGAGCTGCGATACCGGCGCTCGTCGCATTTCAGAACGAGGCGCTGGTTGGCACTCACGCAAAGAACGCGCTGTCCAAAATCGGAGGCAATTGATGGGCCCTCTCAGGACTCGAACCACCAGCGCTCAGCGATCTTATCGCCATCCATCGACGAACTGGCGGCGACTTCGCCATGGCCGAGATTGCTCGTATGGGCGTCGACATAGGAGTTGAAGACGAGAGTGATCAGCCCGCCATCATCATGGACGAGTTGCTGCATCTCGGCATACATGGCCGCGCGCTTGGCCTGATCGGTTTCGGAGCGGGCAGCGATTAGCAGTTCATTGAAGCGTGGGCTCTTCCAGAAGGTTTCGTTCCAGGCGGCATCCGCGGCGTAACCGGCGGTGAACATCCAGTCGCAGGTGGGCCTTCCGCGCCAATAGGAGGCGAAGAAGGGTTTTTTTTGCCAGACATGGTCCCAATAGCCGTCATTGGGCTCGTGGATGACATTGAGGTTGAGACCGGCGGCCATTGCGTGCTGCTGCCACAGCAGGGCCGAGTCGGTGGCGCCGGTAAAGGCGGCATCCGCCACCGACAGGTCAATCTGGACGTTCTCCATCCCGGCCTTCTTCAGGTGGCTCTTGACCTTCTCCGGGTCATAGGTGTGTCGCGGCTGCGGATCGATGGCGAACTTCACGGTGGGCGCGATCGGATTGTCGTTGCCGACGGCGCCGTGACCCAGGAACACCTTCTCGACGATCTCCTCGCGGTTGAGCGAATGCTTGAGTGCCAAGCGGACATCAAGATTGTCGAAGGGTGGCTTGGTCACGTTCATCACATAGACATAGTGGTGGTAACCGGTGGTCTCCGAGATCACCAGATTCGGGTTCTGCCTCAGGAGATCGAGGGTTTTCAGGTCGGCGCGATCCATATAGTGGATTTCGCCGGTGTTGAGCGCGTTGGTGCGCGCCGTCACGTCGTTGATCGAGCGCGCTTCGACCGCATCGAACCAGGCCCGGTCGGATTTGAAATAGTTCGGGTTGCGGGTGAAGGTCGTGATTACGCCAGGGTCGAACTTGCCGAGCACATAGGGCCCGGTGCGGTTGCCCGACTGCCAGTCGACCGCGCCGTCCTCTACGGGCATGATCGGCAGATTGTAGTCGCTGGCAAGATAGGGGAAATCGGCATTGCCGCCCGAGAGTTCGAACACCACCGTCTCCGGCCCCTCGGCTTTCATGCCGGTGATCGGCTCGAGCAGCGATTTGACATCCGATTTCGAACCTTCGCCCCGATGGTGCTCATAGGAGGCGACGACGTCGTCCGCCGTCACCGGTTTGCCGTCATGGAATGTGGCACCCCTGCGCAGCCTGAACACCCACTTCTTGGCGCCGTCCGCAGGCTCGAAGCTCTCGGCCAGATCGGGCACCGCATTGCCCTTGGCATCGATCTCGGTGAGGCTGTTCGACAGGGTTCTCCCCAAGACGGGGCTGGGGCCCCCGGGCTCCATGGTGTCGGTGATGGCGCCTTCGCTCAAGCCCAAGCGGAATGTGCCGCCTCTCTTCGGCTCCGCGCGCGCGGCCCTGACGAACATCGCATTCGCCACTGACAGCGTCAGGCCCGCGGGCAACGCCAGTTGGATGAAATCGCGCCGCGAGACCTTGCCCCCACCCACCAGCTTCGCGGCCTGGGCCAGCTTCAGTTCACGTTCGGTCATTGTCCCTGTGCTCCTCCCTTCGGGACAGGCACGCGTTGGGTTTCGCTTGCTTTAAACGGCTCGGCCGCCTCTACTCCCGAAAGGGACCGTCTCATGAGAAAGACCCCCCGTCAATGTGGCGAGGGGCCGGTCAAGCAAAAAGGCCGAATTTCTCGGCGTCAGGTGAACCACCAGCGCTCGTAGATGTAGCCGCCGTCGTGATCGAAGTTCGAATTGAGCTCGCCATGGGCGAGCTTGCCCGCTGGGCAGAGACGTAGTTGTTGAACATGAGCACGATGATGCCGCCGTCACTATCCGCGACTGGCTCCATGGCCGTTTGTGGCCGAGAGTCAAGACGACCGCTGTTGGCCCAGGCTGTCGGCATTGTAGCGGTGAACCCAGTCGCGCAGACTCTGCCGGTCCATGCCGCAAGTCTCCGCCGCCTCGGCCCGCGACTTGCCCTTCAACACCAGCGCAACCGCCAGCATCCGCCGGGCCGCATCGGCGTCCTTCATACGC
>JANLWG010000039.1:0-3181 GCA_031364405.1 Hyphomicrobiales bacterium | reverse complement strand
TGATCAGGGGATGCGGTTCGGTGACAATATACTGGTGCTCGACCGGGATCACCGGAATGTCGAGTCCCACCATGGCGCCGGTCAGCCGCGCGAAATTACCCGAGCACGAGACCACATGCTCGCAGGTGATGTCGCCCTTGTCGGTCTTCACCAGCCATTCGCCATTGAGCTTTTGCTCAATGCCGGTAACAACGGTGTTGCGATAGATTTCAGCGCCGCGGGCGCGGGCTCCCTTGGCCATGGCCTGGGTCAGGTCGGCAGGCTGGATATAACCATCGTCGGGATGCTGAATGGCGCCGATCAATCCATCGGTTTCACACAAGGGCCAAATTTCTTTCAACTGTGAGGGTGTGAGCTTGTTGACCTTGACGCCGATGGTCTCGGCTACGCCGGCGTAATACATGAACTCATCCCAGCGGTCCTTCGTCCGGGCAAGCCGGATATTCGAGACCTTGCTGAAACCCACAGGCTGGCCGGTTTCGGCTTCCAGTTCGCCATAGAGCTTCACTGAATATTTGTGAATCTGGCCCACCGAATAGGACAGGTTGAACAGCGGCAGCAGGCCAGCCGCATGCCAGGTGGAGCCCGAGGTCAGTTCCTTGCGTTCGACCAACACCACATCGCTCCAGCCCTTTTTGGCGAGATGATAGAGTGTTCCCACGCCGACCACGCCACCACCGATCACCACCACGCGTGCCGTCGTTTTCATGGGTTATTCCCTTTTGGTCCGGATTTTTGAATTGAGGCCACAATAGGGAGGAGAATTCAACAGGCGTGAAGTGGAACGACCGGGGCGGTGCGGATTCCGACACTAGCCTGCAAAACCACCGGACTTGAGGAAGGTGATTTCAGCCACTGTGGATTTGCGCCCGAGTACCGCATTGCGATGGGGGAAGCGGCTGAACTTGGCGATGATATTGAGATGCATTTGGGCCCATTGGGCCATTTCATTAAGGCCGATGGTTTTGAACAGGGCAACGCAACGGTGCTGGGCGTCGAGGTCCTCGGCATGTTCAAAAGGCATAAAGAACCAGCTGGCCAAGGGCGCAGGCAGCATCTGGTGATAGCCTTTGGCGATCCAGCTCTTGGCCAGAGCAAGGGCGTGGGCATCGGCGGCAAAGGCCAGTGGACTTCCACGGTGGATATTGCGCGACACCTGGTCGAGCAGGATGACCAGGCCGAGAGCCCCTTCCGGCGTCTCGCCCCAATGGTCGTATTCTCCCAGGCGTGCGGCTTTTAACGCTTCGCCAAAGCGGACGGCGAGTGCGCCATCGAAGGCGGCGTCCTTGGTAAACCAGCGGTCTTCCCCGGCCTCCATCCAGAAATTCACGACATCTTCGGGTTTCATTAGAGGCCCATGTGTATTTCGATGAAACTCGCCAGTGCTGTTACATCGTCGCGGTCGAATAGCGGCACCGGTGCGTTGTCTATCGCACCATTGGCGGCGATGGCAATGACAGTCGGATCATCGCCGGCAAGTTTTGGATGATCGAGATCCAAATTCCGCACTTCGATCTTGTCATGGGTATCGCGCTTGTAGCCTTCGACGATCACCAGATCGCAAGGACCGAGCTTGGCCAGAATACTGGCGAGCGAGGGTTCGGCTTCGCCGCGCTGCTCATGGATGATGGCCCAGCGGCTCGCCGACACCACCGCCACTTCCGCGGCCCCCGCCTTGCGGTGGCGGAAACTGTCGCGGCCCTTATGGTCGATATCGAAGGAATGGTGCGCGTGCTTCACCGTAGACACGCGGCGGCCACGCCTCGTCAATTCAGTCACCAGCTTTTCAACCAGGGTGGTCTTGCCCGCGTTCTTGAATCCGGCGACGCCGATCACTTTGTTCATGGGGCGAACTCTGCCGCAATGCGCCGGGCTTCGGCAAGCTCCTCGGGGGTATTGACATTGAAGAAAGGATCGAACGGCACCACCGGCCAGGTGACGGTTGCAGCCTTGGCGAGCACCACCCAATTCTTCACGCGGAACAATTTCTCCTTGGTGATTGCATCATCCAAACTTTCATAAAATCCGGAAGGCCACAGGCCGGTGAGAAAATGGCTCTGCCCACCCGAAGCTGCAATGGCGGCGGGCTGGGCAACCGCCGCGAGTTTGTTGACGAGATCGATTGGCAGAAAGGGAGCGTCGGATGGCACGGTGAGCAACCGGCCAAAACCATTGATCTTTGCCCAATGCAAGGATGCGTGGAGCCCCGCGAGCGGAGTTCCCACATCACGGCGCAAATCGGCGATCACGCTGAGCCCGGTGCCTTGATAACGCGCGGCATCACCATTGGCGTTGATCACCAATCTTTCAACTTGCGGCGCCAGCCGGGCAATGATCCAGTCAAGAATGGATTTGCCGTTGATCTCTACGAACGCCTTCTCAACTCCACCCATACGATGGGATTGCCCACCCGCGATGATGGCGGCGGCGGTCGTCATGCGTGGGCGTAAATGCGCTGGGGCGGAATCCAGATTACGATTTCATCGCCGGTTTCAACCTGGCCCTCGCATTCAACCCAACCCACCAGCCCGCGCTTGCCGCGGGCGGCCTTGACGAAACCCATGGCGGGTTCGGGATGATGCTTTTCGATCACCGCGGCGGGATAGCGGCATGGCACATTCTCGATATCGATGATGATGCTGGCGCCCGACGGAAACTGCAAGCGGCTTGATGGCGGCAAAAGTGTTAGATCGGGAATCCCCGTGGTCACCAAATTTGCGCCCACCCATTCAGGCTTCACCCGTGGAATGCCCATGGCTGCGGCAATATCGCCAAGTTCCTCCACCGACAGGATTGACACCTGCCGGGCATTCTTGATTTCGGTGCCGCGCTTGAATTGCTTGAGCATGCGGCTGTCGGATTTTCGCGTGAGGCCGCCATGGCAATCGCCTTCGATTCCCGACATCAGTAAACTGATCTTGGCAACTTCGCCCTTCTCCAGCCCGCTATTGCGGTCGGGGTTGGCCAGCAGCAATTCGACGCGGCCTACAAATGGCGCTTTGGACAGAAGCTCCGACACGGTGTAACTCCCGGGGTTCATTAACCAGGACCCTTCTAGTCAATCCATGGCGAAACGTCATTGCGAAAACACACTCGACCTTTCGGGCCTGCTGTGCCCCCTGCCGGTGCTCAAGGCGGGCAAAGTGCTGGCGGCCATGGCAACCGGTGAAGTTCTCAGGGT
>JANLWG010000030.1:0-4159 GCA_031364405.1 Hyphomicrobiales bacterium | reverse complement strand
TGGCGGCGAGCCGCGCTCTCAAAGTCGAATTCATCGATGCGATTACCGCGCACCACGACGACGCGGGTTTCTTCCGCATGTGTGGCATCGATGAGCATTTTGCTGCCCATGTCATTTCCTTGGCGCGGCATGACGGCACGGCGGCTCCCGTCTCCGTTCCGGAAGCGGAATCTGGAGAGTGCTTGCTGGCCATGCTGCGCGATTGGGGCCTGACGGTACGGCCGATGACTATTGGCGACAGCCCCGCATCCAGTCTGAACCGGGTGCCAAGGCGCGCGCTCATCGTCGTGTGGGTCATGCCCAAGATTTCCATTTGCCCAGGCCTGGTGGCCTGAACGGTTCAACTCATGTTCTGGGCAGGACCTTCCTGCCTTCAACCGGCCGGCTCTTTCGGAGAGACCACACCGCACCGCTATCGAGGGGGCTACGCAAGGTATCCGGATACCCGCCCGAAGCGAAATTCGACGCCCTGTCAGCAAACTGCCACGGAATCGCGGCTCTGACGTGAGGCAGACCGCGTCCTTTTAGGTGGCACCCCGGGCATTTGCAAGCAGATTGCCCGATGATCCTGAAAAGCGATGGAAACCAAGAGTTAACCACGCCCAACCTAACCTGCCCCGAACCACGCGAACAGGGCATTTTCCGGTGATGATTTTGCACGAGGACAAACCGGCGCTCAAGGCGGCCGAGCCAACGCTGCTCGCCGTCCTGCTGGCGCTCCTGTTGCTGTTTGTCATTGCCGCACCAAGGCCGGTTGATGCCGCCGAGGCGGTCGCCACCGGCGCTCGCGTGGGGGGCGATGATATCCGCACGAGGTTCGTTGCCGACCTCACCCAGTCAGTGAGCTACACTGTCTATGTTCTGCCCGACCCCTACCGGGTCATTATTGATATGCCTGGCGTGACCTTCGGCCTGCCGCCGGGCGTCGGCCAGAAGACCCGTGGACTGATCACCGAATACCGTTATGGCCAGGTTGAGGCCGGGCGTTCACGCATCGTGATGGATACCGCCGGTCCCGTCCTCATCGAGAAATCATTCATCGTCGCACCCCAGAGGGGTCAGCCCGCCCGCATTGTCGTCGATCTGGTGCCGGCCACTGCGGAAGCTTTCCTCAAAGCCTACCAAAAAGAAGAACCGGTCAACCAGCAGGCCGTTGCCGCCGCCGAGGAAGTTGAAGAGACGCCGCTTGCCCTGCCAGCACCGCAAGTGGAAGAACAACCTTCCGCGGCCAAGGCGGCCGATCATCGCAATGGGCGCAAACTCATCGTCATCGATCCCGGCCACGGCGGCATTGATCCCGGTGCCATCGGTGTGAACAAGACCAAGGAAAAAGACGTGGTGCTGGCCTTCGCCCTCAACCTGCGCGATCTGTTATTGCAAAGCGGCCGCTACGATGTCGTGTTGACACGCTCGGGCGATAATTTCGTGTCGCTAAAAAACCGCGTTCGCACGGCGCGCGAGAATTCAGCCGATCTTTTCATCGCCGTTCACGCCGATACGGTGCGTGGCCAGGAAGCCCGCGGCGCCACCATCTATACTCTGTCCGAAAAAGCCTCCGACGCCGAGGCCGAAGCTTTGGCACAGAAGGAAAACCGCGCCGACATTATCGATGGCCTCGATCTCGGAGAGGAGAGCGAGGAAGTCACCGATATCCTGATCGATCTGGTGCAACGGGAATCAAAGAGCCATGCGACATTCTTCGCCCGCAAGGCGGTGAAGGAAATGCAGCCGGTCACCGCGTTCACCGGCAAACCGCTGCGCTCGGCGGGCTTCGTTGTGTTGAAGGCCCCCGATGTGCCCTCGGTGCTGGTCGAGCTGGGCTACCTGTCGAGCCGCCATGACGAAGCTCAACTCAGTGCCGGTCAATGGCGCACCAAGGTGGCGGGCGCCATGGCGCGTGCCATTGATACCTATTTTGCCACCGAAGTGGCCGCCAGCAGCAACTGAACTTGCGGCCCCGCCGTGGCCACATTTCCGGCCTAGCGAAAATGCTTCCACGCGGCAGCTAATGTGCTATCTGCCTCGCGGCTTTTGTTTTCGGGTTCTTGGCAGAGACGGAGAATTTCCCGGCCGATGTTGCGGTTTATTGGGTGGTTGTTTGCAGTAGGGTTCATGACGTTCGTCGGCGCCGCCGTCGGGCTCGCCTACCTCATCTGGGATGTTTCCAGGGATCTTCCCGACTACAAGCAGCTGGCGCTTTATGAACCGCCGGTCATGACCCGCGTTCATGCCGCCGATGGCTCGCTGCTCGCCGAATATGCCGAACAGCGCCGCTTGTTCGTACCGGTCAGTCATATGCCAAAACGCCTGATACAGGCATTCATCTCCGCCGAGGACAAGACTTTCTTTGAGCACAGCGGGCTTGACTGGGCCGGCATCGCATCGGCGGCCTGGCGCTATGCCCAGGTGAAATGGACGGGCCGTGGCCAGATCGTCGGCGCTTCGACGATTACCCAGCAGGTCGCCAAGAATTTTCTGCTCAACAATGAGCGTTCGCTGAACCGCAAGCTGAAGGAAGCGTTGCTGGTTCAGCGTATCGAGCAGACTTTCAGCAAGGATCAGATCATTGAGCTTTATCTCAATGAAATTTTCCTCGGCCTGAACTCTTATGGTGTCGCCGCCGCCTCGCTCAATTATTTCGGCAAGTCGCTGAACGAACTTTCACTGGAAGAGGTGGCCTACCTCGCGGCACTGCCCAAGGGCCCCAACAACTATCACCCGTTCCGCCAGCACGCCCGCGCGGTTGAGCGCCGCAATTGGGTGCTCAATCAAATGTTCGACAATGGTTTCATCACCGAAGCCGAACAGAATGAAGCAATCGCCAAACCGCTGGAAGTCAAACCACGGCCGTTCGGCGCCCAATTATTCGCCGCTGAATCTTTTGCCGAGGAAGTGCGCCGCGAATTGATTGGATTGTATGGCAAGGACAAGCTTGAAAAGGGCGGCCTGTCAGTGCGCACCACGCTGGAGCCCAAACTGCAAATCTTCGCCCGTCAGGCGTTGGCGCGTGGATTGATGTCGTTCGACCGCAAGCGCGGCTATCGTGGAGCCATCGGCAAGATCGCCATCGGCGGCGATTGGGGCGCGCTGCTCAGCCTCCGCAAGGTTCCCGACGATATTACCCCCTGGCGCCTCGGTGCCGTGCTCGAAGTGAGCGGGCAACAGGCAATTGTCGGCCTTCAACCCAAGTTGCAGCCAGATGGTAAGCCATCGCCGCAGCGTGAACAGGTGACGGTGCCGCTGGCCTTCATGCAGTGGGCGCGCGCCTACGATGACGGCACCAAGCTTGGACCGGAAATCAAGGCGGCGACCGAAGTGCTCACCGCCGGCGACGTCATCTATGTAGCCCCAAGCAAGGATGCCAATCAGTGGCACCTCGTGCAAATGCCCGATGTCGAAGGCGCACTCGTCGCCATGGACCCCCACACCGGACGTGTTCTGGCTCTCGTTGGCGGGTTTTCCTACGGCAAAAGCCAGTTCAACCGCGCGGTGCAGGCGATGCGCCAGCCGGGTTCATCGTTCAAGCCCATCGTTTATGCGGCCGCTCTCGACAATGGCTACACGCCAGCCTCGGTGGTGCTTGATGCGCCCATCGAGTTCAAGTTGCCCAACGGCGAAACCTGGAAACCCAAAAACTATCAGGACAAATTTTTCGGACCCTCGACGCTGCGCCGTGGTATCGAGCAATCGCGTAACGTGATGACCGTGCGCCTTGCGAGCGAACTCGGCATGACGAAAATAGCCGACCTGGCGCAGCGCCTGGGGATTTACGATCGCATGCCGATGCAACTTGCTTTGGCGCTCGGAGCGGGGGAGACGACGCTGCTCAAGATGACCGCCGCATATTCGATGTTCGCCAATGGCGGCAAGAAGATCGAGGCGACACTGATCGACCGCATCCAGGACCGCTACGGCCGCACCACCTTCCGCTATGACCAGCGCGATTGCGCCGCCTGCAAGGCGGAGACCTTTCACGCCGATGACGCCGAGCCGGAATTGCTCGATGTCCGCGAACAGGTGATGAGCCCCTACACCGCCTACCAGATCACGTCGATGATGGAGGGCGTCGTGCAGCGCGGCACCGGCAAGAAGGTGCAGGTGGTGGGCAAGCCCGTGGCCGGCAAGACCGGCACATCGAACGAGGAGAAGGACGCCTGGT
>JANLWG010000021.1:0-1886 GCA_031364405.1 Hyphomicrobiales bacterium | reverse complement strand
GGTGGGATCGAAGAACTCGCGGCGGTGCTGGCGCAATGCACCCAGGGTGCGCTCTTCATTGGCCTCCATCAGCCGGCTGTAGCCCACCACGTCAGCCGCCAATATGGCCGCCAGCCGCCGCTCAACCTGTTCCTCGCCCATTACACCTCCCGGACCTGTTGGAGACTATCCTGCTCGCCATGGCAATTACTGGCTAACACCATCACCGAGACGGGCCAATCACCCATTTGTCCTCGCCCACCCAATTTGCAGGAGCACCCGGAGATCGTCAACCCGCAAGCTCAAGCAGCTTCTGATAGCGCGGATGGCTGCGGATCGGATCGAGATCGGAATCGTTCTTGAACCACAGCTTCATGTCGCTTCCCATCTGTTGAAGACAGATTTCCAGCAGTTCGATGGCCCGGTCGATCTCGCCCAACAGCGAATAGGTGCAGGCGGCATTATAGCGGGTAAGGTTGTCATCGGGATCGATCGCCAGAGCCCGCGCCAGCCATTCCTTGGCCCGGTCGCGCTCTCCAAGAAATGCCAGCGCACAAGCGCCATGCTGGGCAGGCTTCGAGTTTTCGGGATAGAGCCTGAGGGTCTCTTCGGCCCGCTTCAATCCAAGGCGCGCATATTTAGCCGATTCCTCAGCCCGCCCAAGAGACTTATAAACTTGCTGGAGCATGAACGCCGACTGATAATCGTCAGGCTGAATTTCCATGGCCCGCAGAAAATGCTTGGCCGCCCGTTCAAAGTCGCCCCCGGCGATGTAGAACTGGCCAAAGACGTTGTGGGCATCAAAACTGTTGGGATCGAGTGCCAGTGCTTTTTCGAAGGCCAAAGCCGCCTCGGCGCGCCGGCCACCAGTCATCAGCGCGGTGCCGCGCGAGGCATGGGCTTCCGCCAGATCGGGATCGATCGCCAGGGCCTTGTCGGTGGTCGCCAGGATTTCATCAACCGAAGTTGCGACGCCATGCAGTGTATAGAGACGCGAATCGCAATTTGCCATGCCGGCGTAGGCACGAGCGTATCGCGGATCGAGTTCCACCGCCCGGGCGAACATTCTGCGGCCCGATGTCAGGGCCGACTTCGTCCCCATATAAAAGAATTGGCGGCCCCTCAAATAGCAGGTGTAGGCCTCGACATTGTCGGTCGGCGCCCGTTCGATGGCTTTCTTCTCCTCCGGCAGGAGCTTGACCTTGAGCTGCTCGACAATCGTCTTGGTGATCTCGTCCTGCACCGCGAAAATATCGGAGAGGTCGCGGTCATAACGGTCGGCCCACAGGTGGCCATCGCTCGCACCTTCAATCAGCTGGGCGGTAATGCGCACCCGGTTGCCAGCCTTGCGGACGCTGCCCTCGACCACATAGGAAACCCCCAATTGCTTGGCGATCTTCTCCAGATTTACGGCCTTGCCCTTGTAGGTGAACACGGTATTGCGCGAGAGCACGAACAGGCCCGATACTTTCGACAAATCAGTGATGATGTCCTCGGTGATGCCGTCGCTGAAGAATTCCTGTTCGGGATCATTGCTCATGTTGGCGAACGGCAGAATCGCCACCGACGGCTTGTCGCTGCGGGCGCGCGGCTGAGCTCCGGCTGAGGCTTGGGCTGTGCTGCTCGGAATGGCCTCAGCCATGTTGATGAAATAGACATGCACCGGCTGGGCGATGTTCTTGACCGTCTTCTCGCCCTGGTCGAGGAACTCCATTTCAAGCTTGTTGCCAACCTGGTTGCGCACCACCGCCGAGCAGGCAATGCCTCCCGGTCCCGCCAGACCTTCAAGCCGCGCTGCCATGTTGACACCGTCACCATAGAAATCATCGCCATCGACAATGATGTCGCCCAAGTTGATGCCGATGCGGAACTTGATGTGGCGGTCCTCGGGAACCCCGGCATTGCGT
>JANLWG010000417.1:0-8703 GCA_031364405.1 Hyphomicrobiales bacterium | reverse complement strand
GCGCGGAGCTTGCGGCTGGAATTGCAACGCGTGAGGAATACAAGGAGCAGCGGCTGGCACAGTTCTCGGTGCCGGAAGGTGAGATGGTCGCGGCGGTGCGGAAGGCTCTGGGGCGATGAGCGCAAGGGCCCTCATCCGGCCTTCGGCCACCTTCTCCCCTCCCCGGGTCAAGCCCGGGGAGGGGAGAAGGGGAAAGACTGCGAGATTGTCGCCTTCTCCCGTTCCAACGGAATGGGAGAAGGTCCGCGAAGCGGGGATGAGGGCCCTTCGCCGGTATCGCGCCAACCTAAGATAATCTGGCATTAGTCTTCAATCTTCTGCCCCAGCCGCCCGGCCAGATCCTGCACATATTGCCAGGCGACGCGGCCTGACCGGCTGCTCCGGGTGACGGACCATTCGATGGCCCCCGCGCGGATTTCCTCAGGGCTCAACTTTATCCCGAAGTGTTTGGCGTAACCCATTATCATTTCGAGGAATTCATCCTGCGAGCAATTGTGGAATCCAAGCCACAGGCCGAAGCGGTCGGAGAGCGAGACTTTTTCCTGCACGGCCTCGGAAGGATTGATCGCGGTCGAGCGTTCGTTCTCGATCATGTCGCGCGGCAGCAGGTGCCGGCGGTTTGATGTCGCATAGAAAATCATGTTGGCCGGCCTGCCCTCGATGCCGCCATCAAGGGCTGCCTTCAGCGATTTGTAAGAAGTATCCTCGGCATCGAAAGAAAGATCATCGCAGAATACAATGAAGCGAAAATCTTTGGCGGTGCGAATGAGCGCCATGAGGGCCGGCAGCGTTTCGATATCTTCGCGGTGGATTTCAATAATCTTGAGGTGGCCGCCTTCGGCGCTGTTGACGAAATGGTGGCAGGCTTTGACCAGCGACGACTTGCCCATGCCGCGCGCCCCCCACAAAAGCGCGTTGTTGGCGGGAAACCCTTTGGTAAATCGCCTGGTATTCTCGATCAGGATATCGCGAGTGAGGTCGATACCCTTGAGCAACGCAATGTCGACCCGGTTGACCAGCACTACCGGCGATAATGCCTGGCTGGCGGCACTCCATACAAAGGCATCAGCCGCCGAAAATGCCACCGCTGGCGGCGGCACTGGCGCCAGCCGTTCCAGGGCAACCGCGATGCGGGCGAGCAGTTCGGCTTCATTTTGTGTCGGCATATGAGCCTCTTAGCCGCTGAAGCGGGGTCCGTAAAGCAGGGCCAATCCATTGGTTGCATTGGCGCTAAGCGTCGCTATATTCCGCCCGACTTCAAATCAGGAGAGATTTCGTGTTCATTACACCAGCATACGCCCAGGCCGCGGGCACACCGGGCATTGGCGATTTCGCCGGCATGGTCGTGCCGCTCGCCTTGATCATGGTTGTCTTCTATTTCCTGCTGATCCGCCCGCAGCAGCGCAAGGCCAAGGAACACCAGGAAGTCCTCAAGAAAATCTCGCGCGGCGATACGGTGATCACCGTTGGCGGACTCGTCGGAAAAGTGACCAAGGTTGTCGACGACAACGAGTTGCAAGTCGAAATCGGCGAGAACGTCAAGGTGCGGGTGCTGCGCTCCGGCATCAGCGACGTGCGCGCCAAGGGCGAACCGGTCAAAGCTGAAACGAAATAGCCGCGATGTTGCATTACCCCCGCTGGAAGACGCTGGCGATCCTTGGTTCGGTGCTCCTGGCGATCATGCTGGCGCTGCCGAATATTCTGCCATCGCAAGTCAACGAGACATTGGCGAAATATTCGCTGAAGCCGATCACCCTCGGCCTCGATTTGCGCGGCGGTTCCAACGTGCTGCTTGAAGTCGACCGCAGGGATCTGCGCGACAAGCTTGGCCAGCAGATTACCGGCGATATCCGGGGCGCGCTGCGCGAAGCCAAAATCGGCTACAGCGGCATCAACCGTGACGACAACGGTGTCACTGTGCGTATCACCAAGGCCGAGGATGTCGAGCGTGCCAAAACCGAATTGCAAAAGCTGCAGCAGCCCCTGCAATCCGGGCTATTCGGCAGCGGGGCTGCGGCCAACCTCTTCGAACTTACCCAGCAAGACCAGCAATTCACTTTGAGTTTCTCCGACCCGGGCGTTGATGCGAAGATCGCCGGCGCCATTACCCAGACGCTCAAGATACTGGAAAGCCGCCTGAACGGAACCGGAGTGGCCGAGACCACGATCCAGCAGCAGGGCAAGGACCGCATCGTCGTGCAGATTCCCGGCGTGGAAAATCCCGATAAAATCATTGCCATGATTGGCACCGTTGCCAAACTCACCTTCCAGATGGTCTGTGAAAGCCAGCCTACGGCTGCCGGAGAGAACCCTCCGCCCGATTGCAAATCGCTTCCCATGAAGGAGAACCCGCAGCAGCAAATATGGGTGCAAACCTCGAGCCGCGCCACTGTCGATGGCGCTGACCTTAACGATGCCAAGCCCAGCTTCGATCAGCAGAACCGGCCAGTCGTGACGTTCCGTTTCAACAGCAAGGGAGCCGAGCGCTTCGGCCGCTTGACCCGCGAGAACGTCGACAAGCGCTTCGCCATCATCCTTGACGAGATCGTCGTCAGCGCGCCGGTGATCAACGAACCGATCCTCGGCGGCTCCGGTCAGATATCCGGCAATTTCACTACGGAAGAAACTTCCAATCTGTCGGTTGTGCTGCGCTCCGGTGCACTCCCCGCCAAGTTGACCGTCGTCGAGCAGCGTACCGTCGGTCCGAGCCTTGGCTCCGACTCGATCAAGGCTGGCTTCAAGGCCTCAATCATCGGTCTGATCCTCGTCATGGGGTTCATGGTGGTGGCTTATGGGCTGTTTGGTCTCATCGCCGATATCGCATTGCTCATCAATCTCACGATGCTCATTGCCGTCATGTCGGTGGTAGGCTTTACGCTTACTTTGCCTGGAATCGCGGCAATCGTATTGACCATGGGTATGGCGGTTGACTCAAATGTCATCATTTTCGAACGCATCCGCGAGGAATGGCGCAATGGCCGCACGGCCCTCAGCTCAATAGAGACCGGCTTCAAGGCGGCGCTTGCCACCATCCTTGACTCAAACCTGACAGCCCTTATCGCGGCCGTGGTGCTGTTTGGCGTGGGTTCGGGGCCGGTGCGCGGTTTTGCCATCGCTCATGCCATCGGCATACTCACCACCATGTACACCGCTTACACGGTAACTCGCTATATCGTCGGCCTGTGGGCCCGCCGGACCAAGCCCAAGGAGGTTCCGCTCTAAGGGCGGAAAACTGCATATGCGCTACAAACCTATTCGCTTTATTCCCGACGATACCGAAATTCCGTTCATGCGGCTGAGCCGCTTCGGCTTCTTCGTCTCGGGCCTGTTGTGCGTTGCCTCGATACTGCTGTTCATATTTGTCGGCCTCAATGTTGGCGTCGATTTCAAAGGTGGCACCGTCATCAGCATTCGCACCGAACAGGCAGCCGACCTCGAAGTGCTGCGCGGCAAAATAGATGCACTGGGATATGGCGGCTCCGAATTGCAGGAATTTGGTTCGCCCAATGACGTGCTGATCCGTCTGCCGGCGATTGAAGGCGGCGATCAGGCCCAGCAGGATGCCGTCGCCAAGATCAAGGATGCATTGGGAACCGGTGTCGAGTTTCGTTCGGTCGAAGTGGTGGGTCCCAAGGTCTCGGCTGAATTGGCCGAGCAGGGCATCATCGCCGTCGTTACCGCCATTCTCGGCATCTTGCTTTATGTGTGGTTTCGTTTCGAATGGCAATTCGCCTTTGGCGCCGTGGTGTCATTGCTGCATGACGTGCTCTTGACCATTGGCCTGTTCTGCCTGCTTCGCATCGAGTTCAATTTGCAGATCATCGCGGCGATCCTTACCATCGTCGGCTATTCGTTGAATGATACGGTCGTTGTGTTTGATCGCATCCGCGAATATTTGCGCAAGTACAAGACCATGCCGCTGGCCGACCTGATCGACTTTTCGCTGAACTCGGTGCTGCCGCGCACCATCCTCACCTCGGTCACCACCATGCTGGCCTTGATCGCGCTCTATGTCTTTGGTGGCGAAGTGCTGCGCGGCTTTACCTTCACCATGATCTGGGGCGTCATCGTCGGTACCTATTCGTCGATCTTCATTGCTTCGCCAGTGTTGATCCTGCTGGGGACCGAGCGCGAAAAGGCTGGCGTTAAAGCCGAAGCGGCAGCGGCGGCGGCTGCCAGGCCTTGACGGCCTTCTTCCCCGGCAGGCCGGAGATCGAAACCTATGGCGGCGGCGGATTCCATTTCGCCGGCATGTCGCACCGGGGTTCGGTCATGGTGCTGCCCAGCGGGGTCTATGAATGGCCAGCCGATTGTATGAATCTGACCGTCGAAGATTTTGTTCCGGTGTTCAACGAGAAAGCTGATGTCAACCTCATGTTGCTCGGCACCGGGTTGACCATGGCGAGGCCGCCACGCGCGGTGCGAGAAGCCTTCGAAGCCCAAGGCATCATGCTCGATTTCATGACCACCAGTTCCGCCATCAGCACTTACAATCTGTTGCTGGCCGAGCGCCGCAAAGTGGCGGCGGCACTTATGGCCGTCGCGTGAGTGCGGCGGCTGACCATTGTTTCGAACTGGTACGCCGCGCCGACAAGGATCGTTTTCTTGCCAGCCTGTTCGCGCCCAAGGAAAAGCGCGCGGCACTGTTGGCGCTCTATGCCTTCAATAGCGAGATCGCCCGTGTCCACGATGTTGTGAGCGAGCCGCATATCGGCCTTATCCGCTATCAGTGGTGGCGCGATACGCTTGCTGGAATTTATCGCGGTGAAACGCCGCCCCATCCGGTGGCCGAAGAACTGGCGCTGGCCATTAGAGTTGGCAATCTTCCCGCCAATGCCTTCGACCGTATGATCACCGCGCGCGAGTTCGATCTCTACGATGATCCGATGCCCGATGTGGCCAGCCTCGAAGGTTATCTCGGCGAAACTTCATCGGCGCTGATCCAGATGGCCAGCCTCATTCTCGCCGGTCCCGAAGCGGCGAAAAGTGCCGAAGCGGCTGGCCTCGCCGGAGTTGCCTATGGTCTCGCCGGGTTGATCCGCAGTGACGCCAAGAAATTTCTGCCGCTGGACTTTGATGCCAAAGCCCATGCCCGCAAACGCCTTGTGGAAGCCCGCGCCTTGCGCCACACCATTCCAGCGGCGGCTTTTCCGGCCTTCCTGCCGGTGAGCCTGACGGAACTTTATCTAAACCGCACGGTTTCACAATTCCGCCGTCAACTCAGGTTGTGGTGGGCGGCACGGCAGGAAAAGTTTTGAAGGCTATTCTGCGGCAATCGCCGTGAGAGCGCCCAGCCAGATTTCGAATTCGGCCATCGCCCGCGCCGTGTAGCTGCGCTTGCGGGCCACTGCCTTTTCCGAATGGTTGAGACGCTTGCCCTCTTGTTTTTTTGGCGCATCGACGGGCGGGAACAGTCCGAAGTTCACATTCATCGGCTGGAATGACGAGCCGCGGTTGTCGGTGGTTTCGATGTGGCCACCGGTAATGTGATTGATCAGCGCACCGTGCGCGGTAGTGGGCGGCGGAAGAACAAAATTCTCGCGGCGCCTTTCCGCCGCCGCCATGCGTCCTGCCAGCAGCCCGATGGCCGCGCTCTCCACATAACCTTCAACCCCGGTAATCTGCCCGGCAAAGCGCAGGCGCGGGTCTGCCTTGAGACGCAAGCGCCCGTCCAGCACTTTCGGGCTGTTGAGAAACGTATTGCGGTGCAGCCCGCCAAGCCGAGCGAACTCGGCATTGGCAAGGCCCGGAATGGTGCGGAAGACCCTGACCTGATCGGCGTATTTCAGCTTGGTCTGGAACCCCACCATATTGTAGAGCGTGGCGAGCTTGTTGTCCTGGCGCAATTGCACCACCGCATAGGCCTTAACATCGGGCTGATGGGCGTTGGTAAGCCCGCGCGGTTTCATCGGGCCATGGCGCAAGGTTTCGCTGCCACGCTGCGCCATTACTTCGATGGGTAGGCAGCCATCGAAATAGGGCGTGGTTTTCTCCCATTCCTTGAAGCTGGTCTTTTCGCCATCGATCAGCGCACCGACGAATATCTCGTATTGCTCGCGCGTCATCGGGCAGTTGATATAGTCCTTGCCGGTGCCGCCGGGGCCAATCTTGTCATAGCGCGACTGATACCAGGCGAAATCCAGGTCGATCGACTCGCGGTGGATGATCGGCGCAATCGCATCGAAGAACGCGAGATCAGCCTCGCCGGTGAGACCACGGATGGCTTCAGCCAGGGCAGGGGACGTGAGTGGCCCGGTGGCGATGATGACATTGTCCCACTCGACCGGCGGCAACCCGGCGATCTCGCCCCGGGCGACGCTAACCAGCGGATGGCGTTTCAGCGCCTCGGTCACTTCGGCGGAAAACCCGTCGCGGTCCACCGCCAAAGCACCACCAGCCGGAACCTTGTGGCGATCCGCCATCGCCATGATGAGCGAGCCAGCGCGGCGCATTTCCGCATGCAGCAGCCCCACGGCATTCTGTTCGGCATCATCCGAGCGGAATGAGTTGGAACATACGAGTTCGGCAAAGCCATCGGTCTTGTGGGCGTCGGTGCCAATCTCGGGCCGCATCTCATGCAGCACTACGGAAACTCCGGCGGATGCCGCCTGCCATGCCGCCTCCGACCCCGCCATTCCGGCGCCGATGATGTGAATGGGTTTCATGGCGTGCGGGATAGCACGAGCCGCGTCCAGCTTCAAATTGCCGGTTCAACTTTTCTCCAAGGCAAGCCTTGCGCCGAGTGCCACGAGGAGCGATCCGCCCGCGCGCTGAATTATGCGCTGGAAACGGCTGGAGTGTTTGAGCCGCGCCATCACCAGATCGGCGAGAGCCACGGCAACGAGATCGGCGGCTGAAAACATCGCATTGACGATCACGCCCAGTACGAGAAATTGTAGCGGAATGGCGAAGCCCGCCCCTGGATCGACGAATTGCGGCAGGAATGCCAGGTAGAAAATCGCTGTTTTGGGGTTGAGAATTTCAACCGTGATGCTTTCGAGAAAAGCGCGGCGGCCAGATTTCGGCACAGCGCCCGGGAGACCACCAGCCTCTCTGCTGCGAAACATCGCGAACCCGAGCCAGACCAGATAGGCGGCGCCTGCGAATTTCACCATCAGGTAGAGCGGAGGAACCGCGTGGAAGACGATCGACAATCCCACGGCAGCGGCAATCACATGCACGTAACCGCCGAGATGCAGACCGAGCGATGACATGAGCCCGGACCACCGGCCGCCCGCCAGCGTCTGTGCTGCCGCAAAGAGCATGGAGGGACCCGGCACGAAAGCGAACACGGCGGCCGTGGCGAGAAATGAAAGGAGGATGTGATATGAAGGCATCGTCTCACCTGGGAATGAGGTTGGCGACCTGACGGTCGACCGGGCTGTGGCTCGAGGCCAGGCCATTGGCAACGCCAGCCCTGTCTTCGGCCGAGCGGTTTTGGCTCATCTTGCGCTTGCCCTCGATCCGGCTGACCGGCATGCGGATTCCGACGATGCCGCGAAGCTGCGACTGAATGAAGGAGGAGGGCGCATCCGTCACTGCCCACGGGACCTCGCGCGATTGCTCGTGCATCGAGGTGAGGCGCGTCACCACATCAAGCAGCCGCGTGGCATCATCGAAGAACTCAGGGACCCCATAGGCATGAACCGCCACATAGTTCCAGGTTGGCACGACCTTGCCCGTCTCGCGCTTGGTCGCGTACCAGGATGGCGTCACATAGGCGTCCGGCCCCATAGCAATGACAATCGCTTCGCCGATAGGCGCCGCTTGCCACTGCGGATTGGCGCGGGCGAGATGGCCGTAGATAACACCTCGCTCGCCCTCTGTTTCATCAATCAACATGGGAAGCGGCGTCGCCATCAGCCCTCCGGCGGTTGCCGTCACAAAATTCACAAGCCGCGCGCCGCGAAATGTGGCGTGCAGGGCCTCGCGGTCGTCTTCGCGAAATGCTGGCGGGATATACATGGACCCTGCATATGCCGATTGTGGTGTCGGAAAACAGCCAATCTGGCACTATTCCGCCAGACCACTTTCGCCATTGGCACGGTGTGTCTTGCCTCTCACAGAGACCCGGTCCATGAATCCGGGAAGGAGTTGTCGCATGTCCACAGTCCTCGCCGAAATCTCATCGGAACTCGAAGCCATCCGCGCCCAATCACTATGGAAGACCGAGCGGCCTATTCTTGGCCGCCAGGCACCACATATCCGGGTGGCGGGGGGCCGCGAGGTTGTTAATTTTTGCGCCAATAATTATCTCGGCCTTGCCGATCATCCCGACCTCATTGCCGCCGCCAAGGCGGCCCTCGATACCCACGGCCTCGGCATGGCTTCGGTGCGTTTCATTTGCGGGACGAGCGATCTGCACCAGGCACTGGAGCGCCGCATCGCCGATTATGTCGAGATGGAAGACTCAATTCTTTTCGCCGCCTGCTTCGATGCCAATGGCGGGGTGTTCGAGCCGCTCTTCGGCGAGCGCGATGCGATCATCTCGGACGCCCTCAACCATGCCTCGATAATCGACGGTATCAGGCTCTCCAAGGCCAGGCGCTATCGCTTTGCCAATGGTGACATGGACGATCTTGAAAAGCAGTTGAAAGCCGCGCGGAGCGAGGGCGCCCGGCGTATCGTCATCGTCAGCGATGGCGTATTCTCCATGGACGGCTATTTCGCCAAGCTTGGCGACATCCGAAAGTTGGCCGATGC
>JANLWG010000053.1:0-17206 GCA_031364405.1 Hyphomicrobiales bacterium | reverse complement strand
ATGATAACCGGGCGTTTCGCCGCTGACAGCTTGTTCGCCGCCGCGGTAATTCCTGCGACAGAAGGCGACGCAACCTGTGGCAAGATTCGCGGCGTCCAACCCTCGCCGGCTGGCTCCTTCAACAGGTCGAGTGGAATTTCGAGATAGGCGGGCCTCGGCCTCGCGCTGGCGAAATTGGCGAAGGCCCGGGCGATGCAGTCGCGCACGTCCCTGGGCGTATAAGCGCGCATGGCAAAGATGGTGACGGTTGCCGCGGCACCGCGCTGGTCGAGCATCTCGTGCAGGCGGCCACGGCCCTGGGCTGCGTCCTTGATGTCGAGGGCTGATGAAATCACCAATACGTTGCTCGAGTCGGACCACGCCTGTCCCAATGGCGTCAGAATATTCAGCAGCCCCGGTCCGGTAATGGTAAAGCACACGCCGGGTTTGCCGGTGGCTCTGGCATAGCCGTCGGCCATGAAGCCCGCACCTTGTTCGTGGCGCACCAGAATGTGCTTGATTTTCGAACGCGGCAGGGCGCGGTACATTTCCACATTGTGCACACCGGGAATGCCGAAGATGGTATCGACACCATAGGCCTCGAGCAAGCCGACGAGGGCTTCGCCGGTTGAGAGTTCTGCGCGTGTCGGCATGTCAGGCGGCCTTTGTGTGGGTCAGGGGCGGGTTCACCGCGTGGCATGCCACAAGGCTGGGCCCATGGGCAAGCAGGGCTGGATTGAAGACGCGGCATTGTTCCATGGCAATGGGGCAGCGCGGATGGAAGGTGCAGCCTCCCGGTGGCAACAGCGGCGAGGGCAACTCACCTTTCAGCACAATGCGGTCACGTTTGCGGGTGGGATCGGGATGCGGTGTGGCCGACAGCAGGGCCTTGGTATAGGGGTGCTGGGGATCGCCGAATACGGCTTCGCGCGGGCCTTGCTCCACCACCCGGCCGAGATACATCACCATCACCTCGTCGGCGATATGTTTTACCACCGAGAGGTCATGGCTGATGAAAAGGTAAGCCAGGTTATGGCGCTCCTGGATATCGGCCAAGAGGTTCAGCACCTGGGCCTGGATCGAGACATCAAGGGCCGACACCGGCTCGTCGAGGACAAGGATTTCCGGATCGAGCATCAGGGCGCGGGCGATGGCGATGCGCTGACGCTGGCCGCCCGAAAACATGTGGGGGTAGCGGTCGTAATGTTCGGGCTTGAGGCCGACGCTGGCCATCATGGCGCGGGCGCGTTCGTGGCGTTCGGCTGATGGTATCGAAGTGTTGACCAGCAGGGGCTCTTCCAGCGCATGGCCGATTTTCTGGCGCGGATTGAGCGAGCCATAGGGGTTCTGGAAAACAATCTGCACCTTGGGACGAAGGCCGCGCATGGCGGCATTGCTGGCGCCAACGATTTCCTGACCGGCGATTGCCATCGAGCCCGATGTGGGCGTCTCGATCATGGTGACGATGCGGGCGAGAGTCGATTTGCCGCAGCCTGATTCACCCACCACAGCAAGGGTCTTGCCGCGTTCGAGGGTGAAGCTCGCACCATCGAGCGCCTTCAATGTTGCCGGATTGGCGAAGGCGCCGCGCGAGACGGTGTAATAGCGGGTGAGATCGCGGGCGGTGAGGACGGTGCTCATGCGGCCTGCTCCTTGCCGGGGTGGCTGTCGGGCTTGCCGTTCCTCAAGGGGTAATGGCAGAGCGTGCCGGAAACCCGCAAGGGAACCGAGTTATGGCATAGCGTGGTGGCATATTCGCAGCGTGGTGCGAACAGGCAGCCCTTGGGCCGGTCGAACTGGCCCGGCACCACGCCGGGAATGGAGGGCAGCCGGCGGGCGGTGGCGCGTTCGGGCAAAGCTGAAAGCAAGGCCGCCGTATAGGGGTGGTGCGGATCGCGGAACAGGTCGGCGACTTTCTGCTCCTCGACTTTTTGCCCGGCATATTGCACGCTGACCCGCTCGGCGGTTTCGGCGACCACCCCCATCGAATGGGTGATGAGCACCAGCCCCATGCCCTTGTCCTTCTGCAGGCGCACCAGCAATTCGAGGATCTGCGCCTGGATGGTGACATCAAGGGCGGTCGTCGGCTCATCGGCAATCAGCAGCTTGGGGCGGCAGGCAATCGCCATGGCGATCATCACGCGCTGGCACATGCCGCCGGAGAGTTGATGCGGATATGAGGAGAGCCTGGACTGGGGAGCGGGAATGCCGACATCGTCGAGCAGTTCGATGACACGGGCATTACGTGCGCGTTTGTCCATGTCGAGATGGGTCTTCAGTGCCTCGTCGAGCTGAAAGCCCACGGTGAAACACGGGTTCAGACTCGACATCGGTTCCTGAAAGATCATGGCGATGTCCTTGCCGACGATCTTGCGGCGCTGCTTCGCTGAAATGGTCAGGAGGTCGTGGCCATCAAAACTCATGGCGTCGGCGGTGACTGTGGCCGTCCACGGCAGAAGCCCCATGACAGCCAGCATGGCGACCGATTTGCCCGAACCCGACTCGCCGACAATCGCCAGCACTTCGCCCTTGTCGACCTTGAGGGTCACGCCATCGACAGCGCGGAAAGCGCCGCTTCCGGTCTTGAATTCGACGGTCAGGTTTTCGATTTCGAGGAGGGCCATGATCATTGCCCTTTGATTTTGCGGGTTGGGCGGCTATATTTGGCTTTGGAAGCGGTTGCCCGCTTTACAGGAGAGTTAACCAGATGCGTATTCCCATCCTGCCGCTGACCTAAATCTTCCGGGTTCCCGCCAAGGAACCTGAGGGTCTCGCCGATTCTCCGGGTGGTGTCTTCCGGCAATTGCTTGGCAAGTTCGGCCGCCGCGGCGTCGCCGATTTCAAGCATGTCGCGGGCCGCACTATGGTAACCCCTGATGGTATCCACCTTGGCGCGCGTTGGGCGCATCTGGAATCCGTCGCTGGTAATCTGATCATTCATTTTGTTGACGATGTCCTCGATTTTATAGAACAGCACCACAGGGCCGATGCAGGGGGCGGGCAGCTTTTCGATTTTCTGCCGCACCTCTTCGAACACGAAGTTTGATGCGGTTTCACCGCCAAAAACCCGGTACTTCTTTTGGGTTCCGCGCTCAAACGCTTCGATGCGCTGGATCAGGCTGGCTTCGTAGTCCTTGGTCACGATACTGCGGCTGAACTCGACATTGATGAGGATTTCCGAATAAAGTGCTGCCATCAGGTCGCGCACGTCCTGGGCTTCGGCCAGGCGGGTGGTCCGCCTTTCCCACAACTGCGTGCCGTACCAGGTGCCGACGGCGGCCATTGCACCGATGGCGGCGCCGATGATGGTGGCGATGTCGGAAAATCCCACGGCTCAGCTCCGCCGCAGACGCGGGTCGAGTGCATCGCGCAACCCGTCGCCCATCAGGTTGATCGACAGCACGGTGATCAGGATGGCGATGCCGGGGAAGGCCATGACCCAGGGATGCGAGCTCATGAGATCGCGGGTGTCGGCCAGCATGGAGCCCCATTCGGGCACCGGCGGCTGGGCGCCGAGACCGAGGAAACCGAGACCGGCCGCCGCCAGAATCGCATCGGAAACGCCAAGGGCCGCCTGGACGATCAGGGGAGCCAGGCAATTGGGCAGGACCGTCACGGTCATCAGCCGCCAGCGCCGGACACCGGCGACCTTGGAGGCCGTCACATAGTCTTTGGTGAGTTCGGTCAGCGCGGAAGCTCGCATCAAGCGCACATAAAACGGCAGCCCGACGATAGTGACCGCGACAATGGTGTTGGTGAGATTCGGACCGATCACCGCGATGATCAGGATAGCGAGAACCAGGCTGGGGATCGACATGATCAGGTCCATGACGCGCAGGATGATCACATCGATGATACCGCCGAACCAGGCTGAAGCAAGACCGAGAGCGATGCCGGTGACCATCGAGACAGCCATGACAGCGATGCCGATGAACAGCGATACGCGCGCCCCATACATGATGCGCGAGAGCATGTCGCGGCCGATCGCATCGGTGCCGAGCAGGAAGTGCGGGTTGGCGCCCTCCACCCAGAATGGCGGCAGTTTGGTGAAGCCCTTGTTCACCTCGAGAGGATCGTAGGGGGCGAGGACATTGGCGAAGATCGCGGTCAGGACGATTACCGCCACGACCGCGAGGCCAATAACGGCGCCGCGGTTTTCCCGGAAGGCGCTCCAGAAGGCGAGAAGCGGACCCGGAGGTGCGGCGGGCAGGGCGATCGCCGGGTCAGCGGGCATGACGGATTCTCGGATTGATCAGGCCGTAGAGCATGTCCACAACCACATTGACGAGGATGACGACGGTGGAGATCAGCATGATGCCGCCTTGCAATGCCGGATAGTCGCGCCGCCCGATCGATTCGACCAGCCATTTGCCCACCCCTGGCCAGGAGAAGATGGTTTCGGTGAGCACCGCACCGGCCATCAGCGCGCCGACCTGCAGGCCGATAACGGTGACCACCGGGATCAGTGCGTTGCGGAGCGCGTGAATGCCGATCACCCGGCGGAGCGCCAGGCCCTTGGCCCTGGCGGTGCGCACGTAATCCTCCTCCAGCACTTCCAGCATGGACGAGCGGGTCATGCGGGCGATGATGGCGAGCGGCTGGGTGCCGAGCACGATCATCGGCAGGATCAAATGGCGCACGGCATCGAGGAAGGCGCCCTTCTGGCCGGAGATCAGGCTGTCGATCAGCATGAAGCCGGTGAATGACGGGTAATAAAATTTGACAAAATCAACCCGTCCCGAAACCGGGGTGAGGTGCAAGGTGTTGGACATCACCAGAATGAGCATCAGGCCCCACCAGAAAATCGGCATGGAATAACCGGTCAGCGCCATGCCCATGAGGGTTTGATCATAGACGCTGCCGCGTTTCGACGCCGCAAAGACGCCGGCCGGAACACCCAACACGACCGCCAGGATCATGGCGCAGAAAGTGAGTTCGAGGGTGGCTGGAAACAGCGTCAGGAATTCGTTGACGACGGGCGACTTGGAAATGATCGAGGTGCCGAAATCGCCGTGCAGCAGACCCCAGACATAATCGAAAAACTGCTTCCATATGGGCTGGTCGAGGCCCATTTCGTGGCGCAGCTGTTCCAGCCGCTCAGGGCTGATACCGCGCTCGCCCCGGCGCACTTCAATGGGATCGCCAGGCACCAGGCGGATCAGCATGAAGGTGACAAACATCAGGGCAAAGAACGTCGGCAAGGTGAGCGCCAGGCGTTTCAGTAGAAATTTGAACATATATATTCACCCCCACCTAGGGTCCGTTTTCCTTCCCCCCTGGCGGGGGAAGGTGGCACAAAGTGCCGGATGAAGGGGCGGTTCCGCAGCTGCGGTTTTCGCCGCAACGGGCTGAACCAGCCCCTTCATTCGTCTCGTGCCTGCGGCCCGATCCACCTTCCCCCGCGAGGGGGGAAGGGGACTAGCGATGCTTACTCAGCCACGTCCACATTCTGGAATTCGTGGGCGCCGAGCGGGCTTGCCTTGTAGCCAGAGACTTCCTTGCGGATCGGTTCGAACACCGTCGAATGGGCGATATTCAACCACGGCACCTGAGCGTGGCTGATTTTCTGCGCATCCTGATAGAGTTCGGTGCGGGCGGCCTGGTCGGAAAGTTCCGCCGCCTTGTTGATGTCCTCCTGGAACTTCGCGTCACACCATTTCGGGATGTTGTTGGAGTTGGGCTTTCCCTCCTTGTTGCAGCCAAGCAGGATGGCGAGGAAGTTGTCCGGGTCACCATTGTCGCCGGTCCAGCCGAGGAGGCCCATCTGGTGTTCGCCCGCCTGCATGCGCTTCCTGTATTCGCCCCACTCGTAGGAGACCAGCGTTGCATTGATGCCAACCTTGGCCAGATCGGCCTGCATCATTTCCGCCATGCGCTTGGCATTGGGGTTGTAGGGCCGCTGCACTGGCATCCACCAGATGTCGGTCTGCAGGTTTTCGACGCCTGCCGCCTTCAGCAACTCCTTGGCCTTTTCGGGGTTGTATTCGTAGTCAACGGTTGATTCATCGTAGGACCACATGGTCGGCGGGATCGGGTTCTTCGCCTTCTGGCCCGCACCCTGGTAGACTTCCTTGATGATGGCATCGCGGTCGATCGCCATGGCGATGGCTTGCCGGACTTCCAGCTTGTCAAAGGGCGGCTTCTGGACATTCATTGCCAGATAGCCGATGTTGAGGCCGGCCTGCGAGATCAGCTGCACGTCGGGGTTCTTGCTCATGGCTTCGAGATCGGCCGGATTCGGCGCAATCATCACCTGGCATTCATTGGCCTGCAGCTTGGCATAGCGCGCGGTGGGATCGGGGGTGATGGCATAGATCAGGTCGTCGATCTTCGGTTTGCCGGCCCAACCGTCAAATGCCTTGAAGCGGATCACGGCATCCTTCTGGTAGTCGACAAACTGGAACGAACCGGTGCCCACCGGAATTTGATCGAACTGCTCAGGGGTTCCCTTCTTCATCAGATAGTCGGCATATTCGGCCGACTGAATGGTGGCGAAGTCCATGGCGAGGTTGGCCAGGATAGGCGCATTGGGCTTGGTCAGCTTCATTACAACAGTGAGGTCGTCAGCGCCCTTTTCGATCGAGGCGAGCAGGTCCGGCATGCTCATGTCGTTGAAGTAGTCATAGGCGCCGCCCGAGACTTTCGCGTAAGGATGATCGGGCTTCCACTGGCGGCCAAAGGACCAGATCACATCCTCGGCGGTGAGGTCGCGGGTCGGGGTAAAGCCGTTGACGCCGGAATGGAACTTGACGCCCTTGCGCAAATGGAAAGTAATGGTCTTGCCGCCATCGGTCACCTCATAGGACTCAGCGAGGCCGGGTTCGACTGCGGTAGTGCCGGGGGTGAACTGCACCAGCTTGTTGTAAACCGGGCGTGCGGCATCGAGGCTGGTGCCGGTGGTGTTCATCGACGGGCTGAAGTTTTCCGGCGAACCTTCGGAGCAGTAAACCAGCGATTTGGCGTTGGCGGCGTTGACCGCGAGCATCGTCGAGACGAGCAACGCAGCGCCGAACAGTTTCTTGAATTTCATGATGTACTCCCTGATATTTTTTTGAGCGCCCCGCCGGGGCGTCAGGCATCTAAGCACGTTTTTTCCGGTTGATCAAAATTCCATCTTGGACGGGGGCGGCGGGCCGTGGCAAACAAGGAAAAACCGGAGTGCATGCCACATGGGTAAGCCCACAGTGCCAGTCGAAACCATTGAGGCTTTCCGCCGCGAGGGTGCTTGCGTTATTCGCGGCGTTTTCGGTGATTGGGTCGAGACCCTGCGAGCCGGTATTGCCCGCAACATGGCGGAACCCAGTGCCGATGTGAAAATCTATCAGGGCCAGAATGGCGCGGGCCGGTTCTTTGGCGACTATTGCAACTGGCAACGCATCCCTGAATACAAGGACTTCATCTTCAATTCACCCGCTGCCGGCATTGGCCGCCAGTTAATGGGCAGCAAATCCGTGCGGCTGTTCCATGAGCATGTGCTGGTGAAGGAGGCGGGCGCTGATGTGGCAACCCCCTGGCACCAGGACCAGCCTTATTACTGTGTAGACGGTAATGACACGGTGAGCATCTGGATTCCGCTCGACTGCATCCCGCGCGAACGCACCCTGGAATTTATCGGCGGCTCGCACAAGTGGGGCAAGTTTTACCGGCCAGAGCGTTTCAACAAAACCGCGCTCAATGAAAATGACGGGCTTGAACCGGTGCCCGACATCAATGGCAAACGAGACCAATACCATATTCTTGGCTGGGCGCTGGAGCCCGGCGATGCGGTGGCATTCAGCTACAAGACGCTGCATGGCGCACCCGCCAACACTTCGCGGAACGAACAGCGCCGGGCGTTCTCGCTCCGTCTCCTCGGCGATGATGCGCGTTTTGCCAGACGCGAAGGCATCAACACTTCACCGCCATTTCGCGGCGTGACACTGATGCATGGCGCCGCAATGGAGGCGCCGGAATTTCCGTTGCTGGTGAGTTAAACGACGCGCGACGGCCGCAGGTCGGCGAGCATTAGGCCTTCATCGAGAATGTCCACTGGCGCGTCTTCACGGCGCACCAGTGCTGCGGCCAATCGCGAAAGTGCCGGTGCGGTCTGGATGCCGTAACCGCCCTGGCCGATCAGCCAGAAAAAGCCATCGAGCTTATTGTCATAGCCGGCCACCGGGTTGCCATCGGGCGCAAAACTGCGCAATCCGCCCCAGCTATGTTCGATACGGGCCACTTCAAAATCGACGGCTTGCTGAAAGCGCTCGATGCCCTCGGCCAGCGCCATATCGTCAGCATAGGCATCATGGGGATCGACCGGGGCCGCATCGGCGGGAGAGACCAGAAGCTTGCCGCTTTGGGGCTTGCAATACCAGGTCTCGGCAACGTCGCCGATCCATGGCCAATTGGTAATGTCAAATCCGGCGGGCGGAGAAATGACGGCGATTGACCGGCGCTTGGGCTGCAAGACCACCGGCCCCGCTCCGGCCAGTGCCGCCACCCGGCCGCCCCAGGCACCGGCGGCATTCACAATAATCCGTGTGCGGAATGTATGATCCTTGGTGACAATGGTCCACTGCCCCGCCGTGAGTTTGATCGTTTCGGCTCCCTGGCCGCAAAGCAGCGTTCCGCCGGATGACCTGAACTTGCGCAGATAGGTTTGCAGCAGCAGGTCGACATCGATATCGGCGGTGACCGGATCGAGCAGGGCACGCGTATGGTAGCCACTGCGGAGCAGCGGAAATTTCGCCTTCGCTTCGGCGGGGGAAATCTCGCGCATGCCTTTTTGGACGGCCATCAACCGGTCAAATGCCGCTTGCTGGCCGAGTGGCATGAGGAACAGACTTTCACGCGGAGCAAGTGCCAGCAATTGGTCGAATTCGCGGCGCGATGCCCTGGTCAGCGCCCGGATCGGGGCTGGTCCATAATTGGGTTCAAAGGTGGCAATTGACCGGCCGGTCGAATGATAACCCGGCCGGTCTTCCATCTCGAGAAGCAGAACTTGGTGGGTTATCGCCAGATGCGATGCCACCGATGCACCGGCAATGCCGGCGCCGATGACGATGATGTCGACGTCAGGGTTCATGGCTTCCCATAGAGGGCCGTTCACCCCTTGCGCAAGATGGCGGCAGCGGTCAATCTGCCGTCATCATGTCTCACGCCAAATTGCATTTTCCCCAATCCGAATATGACCGGCGCATCGCCCAGACGAGAGCGGCGATGGCCAGGCGCAATCTCGATCTCGTCCTTGTCTCGGACCCTTCCAACATGGCCTGGCTTACCGGCTATGATGGCTGGTCGTTTTATGTGCATCAGGGCGTGCTCCTCGGCCTTGAGGGCGAGCCGGTGTGGTGGGGCCGGGGTATGGATACCAATGGCGCCAAACGCACGGTGTTCATGGGGCATGACAACATCGTGGGTTATCCCGATCACTATGTGCAATCGAGCGAACGTCATCCGATGGATCATTTGAGCGAGGTGATCGCCGCCCGTGGCTGGGCCCGGGCGCGCATCGGTGTTGAAATGGACAATTACTGGTTCTCGGCGGCGGCCAATGCCTCGTTGCGCGGTCACCTCAGGCAAGCGCAGTTTTTCGATGCGACCGGGTTGGTGAACTGGCAGCGCATGGTGAAGAGCAATTTCGAGGTGGACTTCATCCGCCGTGCCGCCAAGATCGTCGATGCCATGCATGCAAGAGTGATCGAGCTGATCGAGCCGGGCCTGGCCAAGAATGTGCTGGTGGCGGAAATCCAGAAACAGGCGATACTCGGTGCCGATGGCAATTGGGGTGACTACGCCGCCTTCGTGCCGATGCTGCCGTCAGGCGTTGATGCCACGGCTCCCCATCTCACCTGGGATGACCGGCCGTTCAAGAACAACGAGGGAACTTTCTTTGAACTCGGTGGCTGCTACCGGCGCTACCATGCGCCACTGTCGCGCACGGTTTATCTGGGCCAGCCGCCACAGAAATTTCTCGATGCGGAAAAGGCTGTATTAGCGGCGACGGAGGCCGGACTCGATCTGTGCCGGCCAGGCAAAACCTGCGGCGAAGTGGCGGAGGCTTTCTTTGGCACATTACAACGCACGGGCTTCGAAAAGGACTCGCGCGCGGGCTATTCAATCGGACTTTCCTATCCGCCCGATTGGGGCGAGCGCACACTGTCGATCCGGCGCGGCGACACGAAGGTGCTTGAGCCCAACATGACCCTGCATTTCATGCCGGCTCTTTGGCTTGATGACGGCGGGCTGGAACTGTCGGAAACCATCCTGATCACCCCAACGGGTGCTGAATGCCTGTGCCGAACACCGCGCCAACTGGTTATCAAAAAGTGAGAACACCATGAGCAATTTCAATCAGCCTGTTTCGGGCCTCGTCACCCCGCGCTTTGGCGGGATTGCCACTTTCATGCGCCTGCCGCATGTGGCGCTTGATCAGGCCAAGGATATCGATATTGGCCTGGTTGGTATCCCATGGGATGGCGGCACCACCAATCGGCCGGGACCGCGCCACGGGCCGCGCCAGATGCGCGACCAATCCTCGATGGTGCGGCGGATGCACCAGACCAGTCATGTAGTGCCCTATGATCTCGCTAATGTGGCCGATCTCGGTGATTGCCCGGTGAACCCGGCCAATGTCGATGACGGGCTCAAACGGGTGGAAAAATATTTCAAGAAGCTGGTGGCCAAGGGCATCAGGCCGTTGTCGGCGGGTGGCGACCATCTTTCCTCGCTTCCCGTTCTGCGCGCCTTGGGCGAAAAGAAGCCCGTGGGCATGATTCATTTTGATGCCCACACTGATCTTTATGACGGTTATTTCGGCGGCTTCAAATATACCCACGGCACGCCGTTCAGGAGGGCCATCGAGGAGGGCGTGCTTGATCCCAGGCGCACCATTCAGATCGGCCTGCGCGGATCGATGTATGATCTCGAGGATTTCGAATACGGCGAGCGCATGGGGGTGCGTCTGGTGCGCATCGAGGAAGCCTTGGAGAGGGGGCCCAAGGCGGTCATGGCCGAGGCCCGCAAGATTGCCGGCGACGGCCCCACCTATGTGAGCTTCGACATCGACATGCTCGATCCGGTCTATGCGCCGGGCACCGGCACACCGGAGGTGGGTGGGTTCACAACTTTCCAGGCCCAGCAGATGCTCCGTGAACTGAGGGGTCTCAACATCATCGGGGCCGATGTGGTGGAAGTGTCGCCGCCCTTTGATCCGTCCGGCATGACCGCCTATGCCGGGGTGGTCATGATGTTCGAAATCCTCTGCTCGATGGCGGAGGACGTAGCGAAGCGGCGGAACTGATGACACCCGCGAGTCTTGCTGCCTCCTGGCAATTCTGGGCGCTGCTGTCGGCGGTTTTTGCAGCCCTGACGGCCGTGTTTGCCAAGGTTGGAGTCAGCGGTATCAATTCCGATTTCGCAACTTTGATCAGAACTGTTGTCGTCATCGCAGTATTGGCGGCCATTGTGGCGGCGACTAATCAATGGCAACCGTTGGCCAGCATTTCAACACGGACCTGGATTTTCCTGACACTCTCAGGACTCGGAACCGGGGCCTCGTGGCTGTGCTATTTCCGCGCCCTCAAGATGGGCGATGTGGCGCGGGTGGCACCGATCGACAAATTGAGCATTGTGTTCGTGGCGCTGATTGGTGTGGCGTTTCTCGGCGAAAGGTTATCGCCGCTCAATTGGCTCGGTGTTGTTCTGTTCGGTGCAGGCATCTGGCTGGTGGCGATGAGGTAGTGGGCGCCGCTAGGCAAGGCCGCGCATAAACAGCGAACCCCATTGCGGCAGCCTGTCGGCGATGCCCGCGAGCCGCAGGGCGTGCCAGGCCATGGCATGATTTGAAGAGGTAACCGGCACGCCGATTTCAGCCTCAATCTCCTTGGCCGCCCCGGCCAGCCGTACCGACGTACAGGAAACGAAGACTGCATCGACCGGCGCCCGCGCCATGACGGTCTTGATCCCCTGCTTTACTGAAGCGGGCGAGATCGCGGCGACCACGCCATCGTCTTGCTCGTTGAATGAGCCGAATACCGGAACCTCGAAGCCACGGGCCCGGATATAATCGGCGACGATGCGGTTGACATCGGCGCGGTAGGGCGTGAGCACGCCGATGCGTTTGGCGCCCAGCGCGCGGAAGGCGGCAAAGGCCGCGGTGATTGGTGTCGTGCATTTGGCATCGGGGCGCACAGATTTAATGTGGCTGAAAACTTTTTCCTCGCCAATCGCCATTGAAGCCGAGGTGCAGCCATAGGCCACGACGTCGAGGGACGAGCCCGGCAGGATCACATCGGTGGCAGCGGCAATGCGCGGTTCCATGGCACGCAGAGTTTCGGGGGTGATCTGGGCATCGTTGAGGATGCGGCTTTGGTAAAGGGCGACGCCACTGAGACCTGCCATGATCATCCGCCATTCGTGCTCGATGGTGTAATCGGTCGCCAGCACCATGAGGCCGATGCGGGCCCTCGCCGCGATGCCCTTGTCGGTGGTGAAAGGCAGGTTTTCGATGAGGATCATGCCGGGTTCGGCATCAAGCTGGCGCGCGGCTTTGGTCATGGCGGCTCTTTCATATCGGGATGCCTTTTCTACCAGAGAATATGGCAAGTACCTATAGTGGCCCCACGATGATTCGATTGACCCAGATGATCCGCGCTCTCTCCGGCTGGATCCGCGCGCTGCTGGCCCTGGTGGCCGGGCTTGTGGCAGCACTGGCGCTGCCGCCGCTCAATCTTTGGCCGGTGTTGTTCATTGCCGTCCCGGTGTTTCTGGTGTTGCTCGAAGGCCTGCAGCCACGGCAATTCTTGAAGGCATTTCTTACCGGCTGGCTTTTCGGGCTGGGTTATTTCGTGCTGGCCCTTCACTGGATCGGCTACGCTTTCCTTGTCGATGCGGCGACCTATCTGTGGATGATGCCGTTCGCGGTCGGCGGGCTTGCCGCGGCCATGGCGATCTATTGGGGGCTGGCCAGTGTCGTGGTCAATGCCCTTGGCTGGCGGGGATTGCGGCTGGCCGGTGGGTTTGCGGCGGCCCTTTCGGCAGCCGAATGGTTGCGCGGCCACCTGTTTACCGGGTTTCCGTGGGCGGCACCGGGTCTCACCGCCGATGGCATGGGAGCGGTAGCGCAACTGGCCTCGGCGACCGGCATGACCGGGCTTACACTTCTGGTCATCCTGTGGGCGGGCCTGCCGCTGGCCGTCATCGAGCGGCGGGGGCGCCTTCTGGCGGCCGGTGTGTTTTTGCTTTTGCCACTGGCTGAAGCCTATGGGCTCTACCGGCTGGCACTGACTCCCGAGGCCGATGTTGCCGGTGTCAAGTTGCGCCTTGTCCAACCCAATATCGGCCAGGATGGAAAATGGCGCGCGGCCAACGCGCGCTCGACCTTCGATATGCTGAATGCGATGTCGCGAGAGGCAACACCAGCAAGTCCAGATGGCATTTCCGGGCGCAGCCATGTGATCTGGCCTGAATCGGCGGTGTCATTCTTGATTGACGAGAGTGCCGTAGCAAAAGCGGAATTGCGCCTGATGCTGGCTGGCAAGACCGTGTTGGTCACCGGTGCCATCCGCCGCGATGTCACCCAGATCGATGGCTATGGCGAGGCGGCCTTTTTCAACAGCATGATCACCTTCAACGGACTGGCGGATGTGGTGGCGCGTTATGACAAGTGGCGGCTGGTGCCGGGCGGTGAATTCCTGCCGCTGGCATGGGTTCTGGAACCACTCGGCTTTCGCAAAGTCGTCACTGTGCCGGGAAGCTTCGCCGCGGGGCCGGGGCCGGTTACGTTTCACATTCCAGGCGCCCCGCCGGTTGCCATGCTGGTGTGCTACGAGGCGATTTTTCCTGACCGGCTGGTTGATCCTAATAATCGTCCGGGGTGGATCATCAATGTCACCAATGACGGCTGGTTCGGGCGTTCAACCGGCCCCTGGCAACATCTGGCGCAGGCCAGGCTCAGGGCTATAGAGCAAGGCCTGCCAATTGTGCGGGTGGCGAATACCGGTATTTCTGCGGTCATCGATTCTTATGGCCGCATCCGGGGCCAGTTGCCACTGGGCGAACGCGGTGTGCTCGATGCCAGCTTGCCGGGCGCACTGGCCGCAACAATTTACAGCCGCTTCGGTGATGGTCTGTTTCTCGTGCTGCTCGGCCTTGCCTTGTTGCTGGCAACAGCCCCAGTCAAGCAACACAAGGCTAGGATTTAAACACCGGAGCAATTTGTTTGCGTCGTTCCGGCAACTATACTAATTGTCACCGATCGGTGATCTGGATGGATTCTGGTTGCGCCACAATCCCCGGCAGGAACCCTGGTGTCGGGCCAGGGCAAATTAGTCTGGAATGGCTTGGTCTGTGGTGACGATGGCAAGACGCGAACCGAACTTCATCGACGTGCATGTGGGCAACCGCATTCGCATGCGCCGGCAGATCGTCGGCATGAGCCAGGAAAAACTTGGCGAACTGCTCGGCATCACCTTCCAACAGATCCAGAAATACGAAAAGGGTTCGAATCGCATCAGTGCCAGCCGGATCTATTATGCGGCAAAGACACTGGGCGTGGCGGTGCAGTTTTTCTTCGAGGACCTGCCCGGCGTTGATAACCGTGGTGGATTTGGCGAGCCGCGCGACGAGGATAGCGTCATGACGGCATTGATGAATCTCGATGGTGTGCAATTGGCCAAGGCGTTCCGCGATGCCGATAGTTCCGGCAAGCGCAAGCTGATTGCTTCAATGGCTCGCCTGATCGCCGATTCAAAGGAATAATCTCAACACGGCAACTGCCAGCGCTTGACCGCGCCCTCCTTGGCTGTCAAAACGCGCCGTCATTTGATGCGGGGATAAAGGTTCAGGCATGGCACGCAAGAATTATCTGTTCACCAGCGAGTCGGTTTCCGAGGGTCATCCGGACAAGGTCTGCGACCGCATATCGGACGAAGTGGTCGATCTGTTTTACCGCGAAGCGCTGGAACAGGGCATGGACCCATGGCAAGTGCGCGTCGCCTGCGAAACGCTGGCCACCACCAACCGGGTGGTGATCGCCGGTGAAACCCGCGGGCCCTCCTCGGTCACTCACGAGAAGATCGAAGCGGTGGCCCGCAAGGCCATCAAGGATATCGGCTACGAGCAATCGGGCTTTCACTGGCAAACGGCCAAGGTCGAAATCCTGCTGCACGGGCAGTCCGCCGATATCGCCATGGGTGTCGATGCCGGCGAGAAGAAGGACGAAGGTGCGGGCGACCAGGGCATCATGTTCGGTTACGCCTGTGACGAAACACCCGACCTTATGCCGGCACCACTCTATTACGCCCAGCGCATTCTGAAACTGCTGGCGGAGGCCCGCCACAGTGGCAGGGAAAAAGCCCTGGGCCCTGATTCCAAGAGTCAGGTGACGGTTGAATACAAGAACGGCAAACCGGTGGGCGCCACCCATATCGTGGTGTCGCATCAGCACACCGACGAAAGCCTGACATCGAAGGACGTGCGGAAACTGGTCACGCCCTATGTGAAGAAGGCGTTGCCCAGGGGCTGGATCACCAAGGATACCGTGTGGCATGTAAATCCCACCGGCAAGTTCTTCATCGGCGGACCCGATGGCGATGCAGGCCTCACCGGCCGCAAGATCATCGTCGACACCTATGGTGGCGCGGCGCCTCATGGCGGTGGCGCGTTCTCCGGCAAGGATCCCACCAAGGTTGATCGTTCGGCCGCCTATGCCGCACGCTATCTCGCCAAGAATGTGGTGGCGGCGGGGCTGGCCAAGCGCTGCACCATTCAGCTCTCCTATGCCATCGGCGTAGCACTGCCGCTGTCAATCTACGTCGATACCCACGGCACCGGCAAAGTCGCCGAGGCCAAGCTGGAAAAGGCCATCGCCAAAGTCATGGATCTCAGCCCGCGCGGCATTCGAACCCATCTCCACCTCAACCGCCCGATTTATGCGCGCACCTCGGCCTACGGTCATTTTGGCCGCGCGGCGGAAAAGGACGGCGGCTTCTCGTGGGAGCGCACCGATCTGGTGAAGGCGCTCAAAGCCGCGGTGAAGTGAGCGAGACCCAGCGCCCACATCAGTTTTACGGGCGGCGCAAGGGTCATGCCTTGCGCCGTCATCATTTGATGCTGGTCGATCAACTGCTGCCGAAGCTTCGCTTTGATGTGAGTGAGTTGACTTCGCCCGCCTGGCTCGAAATCGGTTTCGGCGGCGGCGAACATCTGGCCCATCAGGCGGCACTTCATCCTGACGTGTTGTTCATCGGCGCCGAGCCCTTCCTCAACGGCGTGGCAAAACTGCTGGCGCTGATCGAAGAACGGCAACTCACCAACATCCGCATTCACGACGATGACGCGCGCTATCTGCTCGAAGCCATGCCGGCCGCCTCGCTCGACCGCATTTATCTCTTGTACCCCGACCCCTGGCCCAAATCGCGCCATCACAAACGCCGCTTCGTCAGCCCGGAAAACCTGGTGCACTTCCACCGCCTGCTGAAACCCGGCGGGCTGTTTCTCTTCGCCAGCGACATCGCGGACTATGTGAGATGGACGCGCGAGCATGTGGCGGCCCATGGCGGGTTCAAGGAAGAGGGTGACTCCACTCAGCCTTTCGAAGATTGGTTGCAGACCCGCTACGAAGCAAAGGCCAAGCGCGAGGGGCGGGAGACGGAATATTTGCGGTTCCGGCTCCGGCTGCAAACGGAACAATGATAGAACAATCTATTGCCCGCTGGGTCGAAAACTGCCAAACTGCGATTCTATGTCCCAGAGAGGCTGTTCATGGACTTGCTTACGACGACCGATTTCTCCCTTCTGCGGCAGAGCGAACTTTTCTGAAGTTTGATAGCTGTCACCAATGCCAGTGAGAAAGCGACTGCTTTTCGGTCCACCAAAACCAAACGGTACAAAGGTTGAGTATTTGTATCGGGATGCCGGCAATTGGAAATTCTGGGGAGAATTTGTTCTTAGTGGCGCCGTGACCTTCGCGGAAATTGAAGGCCTCTTGTTTGATCGTCTTTGGTTCATTCCAGAGGAAATTGGCGTAGAGAGTCTTACGCCGAAGACCAGAAATGAGGACGACCACCCACTGCACGAAATTCACGAGATGACGTTGGTTCCAACCGCCGACGCCCTGATGACCGCCGAAGAGTTCATTGTGAGGCTAGAGAAGGCGCGCTTCCCGGATTATTTATTCAGAGAATTGCCTGCTTGGTTGCAAACTCATTCAAATGCCGCTCTGTAGTTTGCGGGCCGTATGATCAAT
>JANLWG010000344.1:0-15079 GCA_031364405.1 Hyphomicrobiales bacterium | reverse complement strand
CCTGGGCCGGATTGTCGGCGGGCGAAGTGGGCGAGGAGAAGAACGAGGTCTTGAGCGCATCGGCACCCACTTCCTTGATCAGCGCCTCATCGCGCAGACCATCGGTGCCGATGAAGCGGGTAAACAGACCGCCCTCGATTGCCTGCTTGACGATGGTGCCGCCCGAGTCACCCGCGTAGGCGATCACAACAAGAGCTTCAGCACCGCTCTTGGCCAGTGTCGCCAGTTCCGAGCGGTAGGAGTTTTTCTTTTCCTCGTGCTTGGCCTCGGCCACCACTTCGCCACCCAGCTTCTTGTAGGCATCCATGAAAGTCTGGCCAATGCCCACGCCATAATCATTGTTCACATAGGTGACGGCCACTTTCTTGATACCCTCGGCGAGCACCATCTTTGCCAGCACATCGCCCTGATAATTGTCGGAGGGAACGATGCGGTAAAGGAGATCATTGTCCTTGATGCTGGTGATTTCGGGCGAGGTAGCGGTGGGCGAAATCTGCACGACGCCAGCCGGGATCGACACGGCTCCAGCCGCAGCGATAGTGGTGCTAGACATCAGGGCACCCATGATGATCGAAACATTCTCGATGTTGACAAGTTTGCTGGCGGCGTCAAGCGAACCCTGGGTAGAACCCGTGGTGTCGCCATAAACCGCAACCGCCATGCCATCAAGTAGACCGCCCTGATCGTTGACATTCTTGATGGCGAGATTGGCGGAATTCTGGATCGGCGGAATGAAGCTGGCGATGGGACCGGTGATATCCATGAGGATACCCACCTTGGTATCGCCGGCAACAGCCAGCGCACTGGTGCCCAGAAGTGCTGCGGCGGCAAACGCTAGAACTGACTTTTTCATATTATTCCTCCCTGTGGATTGGCGGTTGATGCTACTTGAACGGCCTTTGGTCTGTCACCAGAAATCGCTCAAGCCGCGTTAACAGGAGTGACATTTCGCGGCGCGTCCCGATCCCGATCCGGCACCAGTTGGGAAAACCCGGTTCTCCCACCGGCCGAAGCCAGATTCCGTCTTCGGCCATGGCAGAGGCGATGAAATCCTCGACCCGGTGCCCGGCCGGAAAGTGTGTTAGCAGAAAATTGCCGAGGCCACTCACATGGTGAAGGCCAAGCCGCGACAGCTCCGTCGAAAGCTTCGCCCTTTGTTCCCCCGTCCACGCCACCGCTGCGCTGACGAAGGCCTGATCATGAACCGCCGCTGCGGCCGCTGCCTGGGCCACGGCATTCACACTGCCAACGCCACGGATCATGTTGAGACCGGGCGTCATCCAGTCCGGCGCATGGAGCCAGCCCACACGCAACCCCGCCAAACCGTGCGCCTTCGAGAATGTGCGGGTGAGAATGATGTTGTCGCCGTCGAACGCCATAAGTGCGGCAAGATCATCGGGCGGCAGAAATTCGCCATAGGCAAGATCGAGCACCAGCACCACATGGGGCGGCAGTATCGCATGGAGCCGCTTCACTTCAGCAATCGGCATGACAGTGCCCGTCGGATTATTCGGCACCGCGATGAAAACAATTTTCGTCCTCGCTGTTACACGTGCGAGAATAGCATCGGCATCAGCAATGAGTTCATTTTCGGCCGCCCGCAACAATGTCGCGCCAACGCGCGCGGCGGCCAGCGCGAACTGGAAAAAACCCGACTGCGACATGACGATCTCGTCACCCGCCCTCGCCAACATCCGCGCAATCACATCGAGCAATTCTTCCGAGCCATTGCCGCAGACAATGCGCGATGGATCGAGCCCATGAACTTCGGCGATTGCAGCGCGCAATTCAGTGCTCGACGGATCAGGATAGCGATGCGGGCTTTTCAGGCGCTCCTGCGCTGCCGTCAGCGCCTTGGGTGAACAACCAAAAGAGCTTTCATTGATTGCCAGACTGATGAGCGGCTTGCCATCAGGTGGCACCGGCATCGCAAACAGTGGCCGGCGCGGTGGATCGATATAGGCTTGGGGCCGTGAGTTCATAGGCGCAAGCCCGCCGCTTTCATCAGCGGAATCACTTTCTCAATAAAATATGGTAATTCATTGATATAATTAACAAAAGAAATAGTCGTGCCAGCAAATCCGATCGTTTGCATTTTGACCATCTCATCGACGATTTTCTGTGGCGTTCCGATCAGCGGATAGGTTCCAGCGCCGCCAGCAAAACGTTTTGCATGAACCCGGAAGGTCGCCTCGTCATGCGAGCCCGCGAACTTCTGCTTCTGCGTCATGTGATATTCGACAGCACCGTGATCCGCTTCGGTTACCGCATACTTTTCATAATAGGCGTCAGCTTCGCTTTGGGTTTCGCGGACTACCACATGGCAGGTGGTGAACACGCCAAGCTCGCGGCCTTCGCGCTGACCCCGCATCTTGATGTCTTCGATATGGGTGCGGCCTGCTTCGATCTCGGAAAATGTTGTGAGCAGGAAGTCACTAGCCTTCGCCGCAAAGTCACGCCCCGGCGGACCGAAAGCGGCATTGAATGTGACCGGCCGTGGCAGTTGCAGCGGACGAGGTTTGCCCGACACTCCCATCAATTTGTAAAACCGCCCGGCATAGTCGAAGCGTCCGGGCTCGTTGTAAATCTTGCAGATGATCTCATACCACTCAATCGCCTGGGCATAGCGCTCCTCTTCGGTAGTAATGCCGAACATGGCAAACTCATCGGGGTTCCATCCCGCCACGATGTTCAGTCCAGCACGGCCATCGCTTACATGATCGACAGTAGCCAGTGCCTTCGCCGCGTAGACCGGATGGATCATCGGCACATGGATGGTCGAGAAGATGCCGATGTTTTCGGTAATGGCCGCGAGAGCTGCGGCGAAGGTAAAAGTTTCAAAGGAATGTTCCCGCGAATTTGTGCTGCCCTCGAAACCCTTCCAGCGCGCAATAGGGAGAAAGAATTCGAAACCAGCCCGGTCCGCCATCTGGGCAAGCTTCGCCACATCCGGCCACTTCGCCTGCCAGCGTTCCGCCACGGTGGTCAGCGTCAATCCGCCATCGGCATTGGCCGAGAATATGCCAAGCTTGAAAGGGTTGGGACCCCGGATCGGATGCGGCTTCATACCGACACCTTGGCGTATTGCGGCTGCTTCCAGATATTTTCGGCGAGAATGTTTTTCAGTTTCTGCACCGCCTCCCAACAATCCACATGGCGAATTACCAGCGGCGAAACGCCAAAGCGGATAGCGTCGGGTTGGCGAAACGAGGAAATCACTCCCGCATTAATCAGCGCCTCCACCACCGATCCGGCACCGGGTGAACTGAAACTCACATTTCCGCCGCGCCGCCCATGATCGTCCGGCGAAGTGACGCTCACCCCCAGAGGCCCGCATTCCTGCATCAAAACCGCGATCAGAAAACCGGTGAGCGACTTGTGCTTGGCCCACAGCGAGGCTGGTTCAATCTTCGGCCAGATGTCGAGCATGGCGGAGGCGAGTTCATCCGCACCCACCAACGGCGTTCCGGTGAGAAACTTCTTAACACCGCCATGGGGTTCGAAATCCCGGGCGAAGGCGAACACATCGGCATGGCCCATCCAGCCGGCAAGGGCTGGCCACACGGCATCCCCAAGTCCTGGCTTCATATAGATGTAGGCTGGCCCGCCGGGCCCCGAGCACAGATATTTATAACCGCAACCCACAGCAAAATCAGCATCTGCCGCCTTGACATCGACAGGAACGGCGCCGGCGGAGTGGGATAGATCCCAGACGGCGAGAATGCCCTTGACGTGGGCGGCTTTGGTGACCCGCACCATGTTCCAGCGTTCTCCGGAGCGGTAATCCACATGGCTCAAAGCGGCCACCGCAATGGTTTCATCCAACGCCTCGACGGCCTCATCCTCGCTCTCCACAAAGTGCAACGATACGCGCCCGCCCGAGGCTTTCACGATGCCCTGCAGCACGTGCACGTCGGTCGGAAAATTGCCGTGCTGGGTGAGGATCACCCGGCGGTCAGGCCGCAACAGCAAGCAATGACTCACTGCCTTGAACTGGTTGAGCGTGGTTGAATCGCACATCACCACCTCGCCCGGCCCCGCCCCGATCATTGGCGCAATGGCATCGCCCAATATGGACGGCATTTCCAGCCATTGCCGTTGGCTCCAGCCGCGGCGGCGCAAGTTCACCCAATCATCGAGCAGCCCCTGGGCTTTCTGGCGCACCGCCTTGGGCATGGGACCAACCGAATTAGCATCCATGAAAATAAGGCCCGCAGGAAGCTCGAAGAACTCGCGGATCGGTGCCAAAATATCCTTGGCGTCGAGGGCTTGGGCATCAGCGGCGGTCAGTCTGGTCATCGCTAGAGCTAATCACGGGTGCCGGTTTCTTGCAATAGTGAAAGAAACTTGCAAATTTGCAAGGTGTCGTCATAATCCCCGCATGGCCAAAAACATCAAACTCGCCGCCGATATTGGCGGCACCTTCACCGATATCGTGCTGGAAGCGGGCGTAAAGCGCTGGAGCGGCAAGGTTCTCACCACTACCCAGGCACCAGAACTCGGTGTGATCGAGGGCATAAAGCTGGTGCTGGCGCAATCCGGCATCAAGGCCGGCGATATCGGCGTCGTCATTCATGGCACCACGCTCGCCACCAATGCACTGATTGAACGTAAAGGTGCCAGAACCGCATTTATCACCACCGAAGGTTTTCGCGACATTCTCGAACAGGGTTACGAGAAACGCTTCGATCACTACGACCTGATGATAGACCGCTCGGTGCCGCTGGTGCCGCGCACGCTGCGCTTCACCGTGCGTGAACGGCTTTCCGCTGATGGCGATGTATTGGTGCCACTCGATCAATCATCATTGCAAGCCCTTGCCGCCCGGCTGAACGCCGCGGATGTGAAAGCCGTAGCCATCGGCTTTCTCCATGCTTACGCCCATGATGGCCACGAACGCTGCGTGCGCGAAGTTTTGTCGAGAGCACTGCCGCCAGATGTGACAATCTGCATGTCGAGCGAAGTCGCCCCCGAGATCCGCGAGTTCGAACGCTTCTCGACGACGGTTGCCAATGCCTACGTGCGCCCCCTGATGGCGGGTTATCTGCACCGCCTGAATGATCAGTTGCGCCACATGGGATTTACCGCACCCTTCTTCCTTATGATGTCAGGTGGCGGCCTCACGACGCTGGAAACCGCGGCACGTTTCCCCATTCGTCTGGTCGAGTCAGGGCCAGCGGGCGGCGCCATTCTGGCCAGCGAAATTGCTGCCGAATGCGGACTTGGCGAAGTGCTCTCGTTCGACATGGGCGGTACCACTGCGAAGATTTGCCTGCTCACCGATGGCGAACCCGAACGCGCCCGCAAGTTCGAGATCGCCCGCTCCTACCGCGACATGAAGGGCTCGGGTATTCCGGTGCGCATTCCGGTGATTGAGATGGTGGAGATTGGCGCCGGCGGCGGCTCCATCGCCCGCGTCGACAAATTAAACCGCATCACCGTGGGGCCCGACAGTGCCGGTTCCACGCCGGGGCCGGTGTGTTACGGGCGGGGAGGCAGCGAGCCCGCGGTGACCGATGCAAATCTGGCACTGGGCAAGATCGATCCTGCCTATTTCGCCGGCGGCAAAATTAAGCTCGATGAGGCAGGCGCGCGCACCGCGCTGCAAAAAAATATTGGCGACAGGTTAGGCCTCAAGGAATTCTGGCCAGCCGCCGGTGTTGCCGAAATCGTCGAAGAGAACATGGCCAATGCCGCGCGCGTTCATGCCATCGAGCGCGGCCGTGACATTGCCCAATGTACCATGATCGCCTTCGGCGGTGGCGCACCTCTCCATGCCTGCAGTCTCGCCGAAAAAATCGGCGTGACATCGATTATCGTGCCGGTGGGTGCGGGTGTGGGTTCCGCCATCGGTTTTCTGCGCGCACCCGTCGCCTATGAAATCACCAGGAGCGCTGTCATCTCGCTGGAGAGTTTCAATAGTGCCCGAGTCAACAAACTTCTGGAACAGATGACGAGCGATACCCGCGCCGTCGTCGAGCCAGCCCTTGGTGGCGCCAAAGCGACACTGCAGGTCATCGCCGATTGCCGCTATGTGGGCCAGGGCCACGAAATCCGCGTCGCTGTTCCGGTCCGCACATTGACCGGCAAAGATGGCGCGAAACTCAAGGCCGAATTCGAACGGATTTATGAGCAGGTCTATGGCCTGCGCATTCCCAACCAGGAGGCCGAGGCGATCACCTGGTCGGTCACGGTTTCTTCAAAACCAGTGAAGGCGAAACGCGCCGCCAAGGCTTCATCGAAGGCAGCCCCGCCCGCCAGAGGCCGCCGTGCGATTTACGATCCGGCTTTGGGCAAACAGGTGACAGCCCCGGTCTACTGGCGCTTCGACATGAAGCCGGGCTCTAGCATAAAAGGCCCCGCCATCATTGCCGAAGATGAGACCTCCACCATCGTCGGCGCCAAGTTCAAGGCATCGATCAACAGCCTGGGATACATTGTCATGGAACGCGCAAGATGAGCAAATCCGCCCTCGCCGCCATCCGCACGCAAGTCATGTGGAACCGCCTGATCGCGGTGGTTGAAGAACAAGCCCAATCCCTGTTGCGCACCGCCTTCGGCACCATCACCCGCGAGGCTGGCGATCTGTCGGCCGGCGTCTACGATCCACAAGGCCGCATGATTGCCCAGGCGATGACTGGAACACCCGGCCATGTGAACACCATGGCCACCGCGGTTGCACATTTCTTCAAACATTTTCCGCAATCGACCATGAAACCCGGCGATGTCTACGTCACCAATGATCCCTGGCTCGGCACCGGTCACCTGTTTGATTATGTGATGATGACGCCGGTGTTTTTCGCCAAAAAGCTCGTCGCCTTTTTCGCCTCCACGTGCCACGTCATTGATGTAGGTGGTGTTGGCATGTCGGCCAAGGCCAACTCTTCGTTCGAGGAAGGTACCCTCATTCCGCATATGAAGATGCGCAAGGAAGGCAAGCTCAACGAAGAACTGATCGGCATCATCCTCGCCAATTCGCGCAACCCCGTCGAAGTACGCGGCGATCTTCTGTCGTTGATCAGCGCCAATGATACCGGTGCCCGCCGCCTGATTTCGATGATGCAGGAATTCAAGCTAAGCTCGATCGAGCCGCTGGCCGAACACATTCTCACGCAATCCCAGATGGGTGCTCGCGAAGCGATCAAGGCGCTGCCTGATGGCGAATGGTCCTATGTGATGCCGCTCGATGGTTATGAGCAGCCGATCACCATCAGGGCCAGAGTGACAATCCGCAAGGGCAGGATCACCATCGATTTTTCGGGCTCGTCACCCGCTTCGATCTACGGCATCAACAGCCCGCGCACCTACACCCATGCTTATTCGGTGTTCGGACTAAAAGCTGTGATCGCCCCCCATGTGCCCAACAATATCGGATCGCTCTCGTGCTTTGATCTCGTCACCGAACCCGGCACCTGTGTTGATCCCATCAGGCCTTCGCCCGTCACCGCGCGCCATGTGATTGGCCAGATGCTGGCCGATGCGGTCTTCGGTTGCTTGGCCCAGGCGCTGCCCGGCCAGGTGCAGGCGGAAAGTGCGGGCTCCATCTGGATATTGGGATTGAACAGTGCCCACGGCCGTGTGCCGTCGCATGAGACTGCCAATGCCAAATCCTTTGGTGTGATCAACATCGGCTTGGGCGGCATCGGCGGCAGGCCGGGCAAGGATGGTCTGGCGACGACAGCATTTCCCTCGGGCGTCGGCACCATTCCCATTGAAGTCACCGAGACCCAGTGCCCGCTCTATTTCAAACGCAAGGAATATTTGGCCGATTCTGGCGGTGCAGGCCAATGGCGCGGCGGGCTTTCACAACTGATCGAAATCGCCAACCGTGAAGCTGCACCCTTCACTATTTCCGCCGCAACATTCGACCGCATTCACAACCCCGCACTCGGCCGCGATGGCGGCAAGCCGGGGCGCAAGGGTATGGCCCGCATGGGATCGGGCAAATCCATCCCTGACAAGGGCATCCATGTGATCACCACCGGCGACAGCTTGATCGTCGAGCTTCCCGGCGGTGGTGGCTTTGGCGACCCGAAGAAACGCGCGCCGGAATTGGTTGAGGCCGATCTCAAGGCGGGGCTTATCACGGTGGAATCCTCGCGCACCGATTACGGCTATGAACCGGCCTGAGCCAGCACTCGCACTCGGCACACGCATTAAGGCGTTGCGCAAACAGCGCAGCCTGTCATTGGCCGATTTGGCAAGATCTACCGGCCTGTCGGAAGCAACACTATCGCGCGTCGAGAACGGGCAGACGCTGGTGAGCGCCCACCATCTCTATCAGCTTTCGCGGACTCTCGACGCTGACATCACCGCCTTCTTCGAGGATGCCAGCAAGGCGATCTCCAATGGTATCCGCTCGATTTGCCGGAAGGGTGAAGGCATTGCGCTTTCAACCGCGCGTTACGATGCCCAGGTATTGTGCACCGACATCGCCAACAAGCGCATGCACCCCGCCATCAACATTGTAACCCTCCGCTCGCTCGATGAGGCCGGCGGATATTCCCGCCATGATGGTGAGGAATTTCTCCATGTGCTCTCGGGCACATTGTTGTTGGCCACGGAATTTTACGAGCCCCTGGTACTGGAACCGGGCGATAATATTTATTTCGACAGCCATATGGGCCATGCCTATCTCTCGCCCGATGGCAGTCCGGTGCGGATTCTCGTCATTGCAACCACGGAGCCCCCCAAGTGAGCGCCGGACAATCACACATCACCTCGGCAATCGTAAAGCAAAGTGCGGAAGAGGTTTTCGCCTTCATGGCCGACCCGGCCAAGCTCAACCGCTGGTCCTTTGGTACCTGGGAAACCGAGATCGCCAGTGATGGCCTGGTAACCGGGACCAGCATGTTTGACGGCGGCAAAATTCTCGTGCGCATCGATGCGGATGGTGAACGCCTCTCCATCGACTACAAACTCGGCACTGATCCGGCAAAACTGGTGCCGCGCATCACCGTCCGTGTAGTGCCGGGCGCCAATCTCGGAATTACCGCCAGCCACTGCGTCTTGACCTTCATCGCTTGGCGCGCCGCAGCGATGGATGATGACCGCTGGCGCCGCCTCACAGCCTCTCACGAATTCGAAGTGGTGCTGATCAAGAACCTGATCGAGAACGGCCGAGTCTAGAGCCGCCGCAACACCGCGCGCACTGGGGACGCATCAAGATTGGCAAATTTGAGCGGCAGAGCGATCAGTTCATAGTCACCAGGTTCGACGTGAGCGAGCACGAGGTTCTCGAGAATGCGCATATTCGCACGCCGCGCCACCATATGCGATGGCAAGTCCTTTGAGGTTTCAGGATCGACGGAGGGTGTATCTATACCCACTAAAGTCACACCCCTGGCTGCCAGCATTTCCACCGTCTCCGGTGCCAGTGCCCGGAAGCCCTGGGGCCAGACCAAGGGATCATTGCTATTCACCAGGCGCAAGAGAATTCGTGGCGGGGCATCATGCAGAACAGCGGCAATCTCTCCGGGCTTGCACAGCGGTCCATCTCCACGCGCATCGATGACTCGGCACGGGCCAACAAAAGGTGCCAGCGCCAGCGTTCCGATTGCCGCCCCATTTTCTTCATAATGCAGCGGCGCATCGGCATGGGTACCGCAATGGGCCGACAATGAAACTTGCGCAACATTGACCGGACAATCAGCGCCGATGCGGAATGTCCAATGCTCGCCATATGCGGCATCGCCTGGAAAACCCGCCATGCCCGCCGACAGGACTTGCGAAATATCGATGATCATGTGACCGCCTTCCTGGCTAGAAACTGCGGTGCATCCCACCGGCGCTGGTCGAGAATGCCAGCAAGCATATCAACGGCATCCCACACATCGGCAAAGCTGGTATAAAGCGGCGTGAAGCCAAAGCGGATTATGTCGGGCATACGGAAATCACCGATCACATTGCTGGCGATCATCGCCTGCATAACCGCATAGGCCTCGGGGCAATAGAGCGACACATGGGAGCCACGCTGCACCATATCACGAGGGCCCACCAGATTTACGCCATGCTTGCCGCAGCGCGCCGCGGCAAGATCGGCAAAGAGTTTGCACAGCGCTACTGACTTCTGGCGCAGGGCCTGCATGTCGACATCGTCCCAGACATCAAGGGCTGCATCAAGGGCCGCCATCGAAAGGATGGGTTGCGTGCCGCACTGATTGCGGATGATGCCGGAGGCGGCACGATAATCGAGATCGAACGCGAAGGGTGCTGCATGGCCCCACCAGCCGCTCAGCGGAGGAGTAATTTTGTTCTGTAAATCCGGACGCACATAAAGAAAGGCCGGCGCGCCAGGGCCCCCGTTGAGATATTTATAGGTACAGCCAAGCGCAAAATCCGCATTGGCGCGCGTGAGATCAATCGGCACCGCGCCCGCGGAATGGGCGAGATCCCAAATCGTCAGTGCGCCCACTTCATGTGCTCTCTTGGTGACCTCCTTCATATCGTGCATGCGGCTGGTGCGATAATCGACTTCGGTGATCATCACCACGGCGATATCTTCATTGAGCGCTGCCGCAACATTTTCGGGCGCCACGACTTTCAATTCGTAACCATCATCAAGGAGATGGCACAACCCTTGTGCCACATAGAGATCGGATGGAAAATTTCCGCTGTCGGAGAGTATGATTTTGCGCCGAGGATTCAGTTTAAGGGCCGACCCCAACAATTTAAAAAGATTCACCGATATGGTGTCACCAGCAATGACACTGCCGGCCGGTGCGCCGATCAGCCTGGCAATCCTGTCGCCCACTTTCTGGGGCAAATGAAACCAGCCGTGTTCGTTCCATGACTTGATCAGCGACTCGCCCCATTGCCGGGTGATGGTGCCGGCAACGCGCAGCGCTACATGCTTGGGCAAGACCCCGAGCGAATTGCCATCGAGATAGATGAGCCCATCCGGAATGGTGAAACGCGCGCGCATGTAGGCCATCGGGTCAGCGCGGTCAAGGGCCAGACAGTCTTCGCGCTTCATTTTAATTTCCTCAGCATGACAGCTGTCGCATCATCGGCGGGTTTGAATCTGAGATATTTCTCGCATGAAGGATCGGAGGTTTCAACCGCGCGCAACGCCGCCAGAACTTGATTGACACCATTTGCCCCGCTTGAAGCTTCCATCAGGCTCTCGTCCGAATGCATTTCATAGTGATCGACGGCACGATAATAGCCATCAGTGCAGAGCAGCACCTCGCCGGGATCGCCGAGATCAAGATATTCGACAAACTCTGCCGCGGCAGCATTGGCTTCCAGAATGCCGTAACCACCGGGCTGATTGCGGGACTTGCGGCTGGCCAGAAGCTGCGGGCGGAATTCGGCGAGCAGCGCTTTCACATCAAACACTCCGGCATCGCGGCGCTTGCGCGCTTCACCCGAGAGCCAGTGATCAAAACCGTTATTGGGCGATGCCGCAAGAATGCTGTGAGCACCGTCATCTGCTCTGGCCAACAAGCAAGAATCACCCAGCCGCGCGGCCCGCCATTTCACACCGTAACGTTTCACCAGGATGAGGCACGCGGCCGGTCGATCGTAATCACCTGGCAGATCGAGCCCCGCCGCAACACTACGCCAATCTTCGATCAGGGCACGCACGAGACGCTCGATCAAGTCAGCTAGTGGAATATCCAGACCTGCGAATTTCAGCAGATTCCGGTGAGCCCGCTCCACCAGCCAGGCCGCATCACTGCCCGCCGGCAAATAGTTCCGCCCGTTGATGCCGGTGACTCCGTCGAAAATCCACGCGGCGGAAACGTCTTCCACGCTCCCGGCAAAGCCCCAGCCATCTTCATTGACGGAACCGCTGCCCTGGCTGACCGTGGCTTCGAGCCTCACATCGTCACCGCGGCCATGCAAACGCCCCGCAGCTGCATGCATCAACCCCTGACGACTGCCGCCACATGGGCGCCAAACTCCGCTGTTGCCATCAGCGCCTTGCAACGTTCGAAACGGTTGATGGAATAGGCCCAGAAATCATCAACCGGATTCTTGTTGGCATGTTGGATCAGTCCCCACAGCGTCCACAACAAATCGCACATGGCTTTGTAGATAACGATGCGGCCGCGCTCAGCGGGGGTTGGCTCGCCGTTGAAATAGGCCTGGATCATTTCTTCATCCTGGGCTGGCGTAAATTGCCCCTCGACCGAGAGATCGCCCAAATCCCACATCGGATCGTTCATGCCGGAATATTCCCAGTCGACAATCCACATGCGCTTGCCGGTGTCGAGAAAATTTTCGCACAAGGGATCACAATGGCAAGCGGCGAGCGGCAGCGGGTGGGCCTTTAGAGCCGCGCGTACGGCCTCCGAACTACCCACGACATCGTGATAGCCCGGCGGCAGATCAACGGCCCTGGCCGCCAGAATTTTGAGATAGTCATCGATCATTGAAAACAGCTCGAAGCGAAAATCGAACTTTGCTCCCGAGGTGTGCAGTTTGCGGAATGCCAACCCCGCGCGCCGTGGCGCGCCGGCAATCGATTTGAAGTTTTCCGGCGACATGGTGACCGCCGCATCGATCAGTCTGGTTACCATGACGCCAGTCGCCGGATCGACATACAAAACATCGGGGCTGACCCCGGCCTTCGCCGTGGCGCGCGTCGCTTGGGCTTCATTGGCACGGTTGATATATTCCTCCGTGCCTTTGCCCGCGATGCGCAGCACATATTGTTCACCGCCATGATCGACACGGAAAACCAGATTGGTAAGGCCGCCGAGCCGGGTGATCTCGATGTCGCTGTCGTCGAGGCACCAGAACATCTTCAACCCGCGCACAACTTCCCGCGCCTGTGTTATGCCCTGGTCGTTCATGCCTATGCCCTCAGCCGTTCCATCTTCGCATCATAAAGGCACCGCGGCCCCCGCGTGGCGTGGTAGGTTTGGCCAAATGCCTCAATGTTGAATTTCGTCTCGCCAACAATGCCGGAGGGAAGATAGCCCAACGCGATGGTCTTAGCCAACGTATGACCAAACCCAGCACTGGTGGTGGACCCCACGACTTCGCCGCCAATCATGATGGCCTCACCGCCGTGCAGGGGCGCAAAGCCATCGATGGTAAATGAGCACAGCCTGCGCGATGTGCCTCTTGCCTTAATTCTGGCTAGCGCATCGTGGCCGATGAAATCACCCTTGCCGAGATCAACGCAGAACCCAAGCCCGGCTTCATAAGGACTGTAGTCCGGCGAAATATCACCGGACCAATAGAGATAACCTTTCTCCAAACGGCAGGAATCGATGGCGCGGTAGCCGGCATTGGCAATGCCATGAACAGCACCCGCCGCCCACAGAGTCTCATAAACATGGGCGGCGAATTCCTGGGGTATATAGAGCTCGTAACCAAGCTCGCCCACATAACCGACGCGCACCGCCAGCACAGTAGCGTGGCCCACTGTGACGCGCCGTGCAGCCAAGAACGGAAGCGCCGCATTCGACACATCATCATCGCTGACTGACTGCAAAATTTCGCGCGAATTGGGACCCACGAGATTAAGCACAGCAAAACTGTTGGTTGCATCACGGATGGTGACACCATCCGGCAAGTGTTTTGCAACCCACCCACTGTCGCGCACCCCGAAGCCCGAACCCGTAATGAAATAAAACAGATCAGCGTTGGCATGAACCAGCGTCACATCGGCCTCGATGCCACCGCTCTCATTGCAGAGCTGGGTATAAATGGCCTTGCCCGGAGCGCCCGACAGATCATTGGCCGCAATCCGTTGCAAAGCATCTTGTGCACCCTTACCCGATATCTCGAACTTGGAAAATGATGTCTGGTCAATGATCACCGCGCGCTGGCGGATCGCTTTGCATTCGGCGGCAACATGCTCGAACCAGTTGGGCATGCCTTCGAACGAGGAAATGTCCGTGGGCTCCACTCCTTGAGGCGCAAACCAGTTGGGCCGCTCCCAGCCACCGCGTGAACCAAATACCGCGCCAGCCTTCTTCAAGTGTTCATGCACAGGTGACCGCCTGAGGCCGCGGCCCGTTTTGGTCTCTTCGCCCGGCCAATGGATTTTATAATATCCACCATAGGCCTCGATGGCACGGTGTTCGAGATAGCGCGGCTGGGCCTGCACACGGCTGAAGCGGCGCACATCGAAGGGCCACAGATCCATGCCCGCATCGCCATGCAGGATCATGTTGGACATGGCGAGGCCGGCACCACCCGACGCGGCAATACCGGCGGTGAAACCACAAGCCACAAGGAAATTATCGAGTTCGGGTGTTAGCCCCATGATCGGCTCACCATCGGCGGAAACCGGAATAGGGCCGTTGATCACCGTCTGGATGCCGATTTCGTTCAATACCGGCAGGCGTTCTGCGGCGGGCAGTGCAAAAAGTTCAAGCCGCTCCATGTTGGCCGGAAACAATTCGCGTCCAAATTCAAATGGCGGAACCCCGCGATGAAATCCGCGTGAACCATCTTCCCAACCACCAATGGCGAACGAACCCGTATCGGGTTTCAGATAGAAATTATTGTCGGGATCACGCAACGTGGTCAGATCGGCGTCGAATGAAAGCTTTTTCTCGGTAAGGAAATACTGATGCTCGACGATGCCTGCAGCGAGCGGTACACCGGCCATGTTGCCGACTCTCTTGGCCCACAGACCCGCACAGTTCACCAGAATATCGCAGCCTATGTTACCGCCATTGGTGACTACACCCAACACGCGCCGGCCTTCGATGACGATCTCCTCAACACACACACCTTCCTCGATCTTGACGCCATTCATGCGAGCGCCCCTGGCATAGGCCATGGTCAGCGAATAGGGATCTATATAGCCATCGCCGGGAATGAACGCCGCACCCTCGATGCCCGCCGTTGTAATGTAGGGGAAACGCTTTTTCGCTTCCGTTGCCGATAACGAATGGCACTCAACGCCAAAACTTTTTGCCTGCCCCATGGCCCGGCGGATTTCGCTCCAACGAGCTTCACTTCCCGCCAACCGCAACGAACCCACCTTCTTCCACGAAATCGCCTGATCGGTTTCCTTCTCCAGCCGGTCGAACACCGCGACGGAATTCTGCATCAGCCGCGTCAGATTTTTCTTGGCCCGCAACTGACCGACGAGTCCCGCCGCATGCCA
>JANLWG010000338.1:0-15113 GCA_031364405.1 Hyphomicrobiales bacterium | reverse complement strand
CAACACGCTGTTCGGCCGGGCAAAGGCATAGAGAAACCCCAGGTAGGCGGATACCCCACTGTTGCTCTGGGAGGCGCTGGTCATCATCAGGCGGAGTTTTTCACGGTCAGCGGCGGCGAGAATATCCTGCACGCTGACGTCGTTTCCGATCCAGCCCAGTTTCTCGGCCAGCGGTCGCTTGATGCCGAACACCACCGGGCTCCGCATGATACTCTCGCGGTTCTTGATGAGATGATGGGTGTCGCCCATGGTGGTCCACAGCGAGTCGGCATCCCAGATAGCGTCGTAGTCGATCGTTCCGGTCTCGAGCAGCGACATGATATCGAGCGAGGCCTTGTAGGTCATGATGATGTCGACGCCCTGCTGTTGCCCGAAGCGTTTGAGGATCGGCTCGAAGGTCGCGTGACCGGAACCGGCGACGATCCTGAACTCGGCGCCCGAATGTCCGCAGGCGCACAACCTGATGGATCCGAAAACGACCGCGGCGGCGACGAGGGCCGCAAGGCCGGCCAGGAGGCCGTAGCGTTTGCGGCGCTTGGGCGTTGGCCGTTTCCGGCCATCCCCCGCGCCGTTTCCGGTTGCCTGGCTTTCTGGGTATCGAGCGGCCTCCGTGACATTGTCAGTCGGCGGCCCATCGTGCTGCGAATGGTTGCGGCCAGTATCGGTCATGAGACACCTTCCACCAGTTGAACGTTAACGCCTTTCCTAACCGCCAGCAAATGGCGTAGGAGTTTTGTCTCTGGCAATCTGTCCTGCACTTGTGTGCCGGAGCGGACGGCCCGTCAGTAGCCCGGTTCGGTGCACCACACCTTCCAGTGATAGTAGTCGAGGTGATGCACACGCGAACTGGCACCGAATTTCTTCGTGCAGATGGCCCTCGCCTCCTCCATCAGCTTCGCTCTCTGAGCCGCAGTGTATTGCGAGCGTTTGTTAGTTGCTTTGTTCGCTTGAGGGCATTTGCCGTTCTTCTGGCTTGGGCAGTGGCCACCGGCATGAACCGGGGTAGTGGGTGCGGCAAGCATTGCGGCGGCAAAGGTAACCGCCAATGCAACGATCAAGGGCTTCAGCTTCACGGCATTATCTCCTCAGTTCATACGTTACGTCTGTAGGCACAAGAGGAATTCGCCATCGCGCGAGCTCAGAAGTTGGACTCGCGAACGGCGTCTGCCTCCCGGACCGGCCGCCGATCAGTCCCAAGCGATGTGATTTTCGAAGGATGAACCGCATTTGGGGCGCTTGTTATCAAGTCGACCACAGATTTTATTTCGCCGAGAATACTTGATCCCTCCAGAGCTTCCTGGTCCGCGGCGTAATAGTCGAACCAAGGTATCTTGTATTTCTCGTAGTCCGCCATCGTGGGAGGGAAGTTGTGCGGGTTGGACCCGGTGAGCCATTTCCAAGCCTGGGCATTCAGGATGGTCACGAAACAACGCGATTGATGCGCCTGGTCCCAAGCATCTATGCCGTGCGGATCAGCGTAAATCTCCTGTCGCATTTTCCCGCCGGCTGCGAGTCCCATATCAAGCGAACCACCTTGGAGATCACGTTCAACACTGCCCTGAAGCATGTGAAACATGGATAGCCGGCTGGCCAGGTGCCGCTCGAAAACCTCTCGTTTCATCGGATAGGCGATGATCTGCAGCCCGCCGTGGGCGGCCTGGCCGGTGATCTGTTCCTCGACTGTCGAACCTTCGCCCAGCGTGGCAGCGACGAACTGACGGATGAGGCCTTTTTCCACGCAGAAGCCATCAAGCCAGGGCTGTTCCGGAACCACCACATAATCTTGGGGCTGCGATTGCAACCCCTCCTGCCACGGCTCTCCAGTGATGGCGTTAACCTTTCCCGCGGCAATCTTCAGCGCGAAGGGATAGGGCACACTGGCCCGCGAGCGGCCGAGACTCAGCCACACGGCCTCAGACTGCCACATCGGCATGATCACACCACCGCGGCGGCTAATGGCGGTTGGCAGTTTATCGGCAAAATCATCGAGGTGTTGGATGTCGAAGAACCCCAGCCCGGCCGGTAGCGGATAGTTCTTGCCATCGTCGGGGACGCGGAATGTGCGCTGAAAAGCCACGGGGTAGGTGGCTCTCGGGTGAACGTCCTCGAAGCGGAAAACAAGCTGGTTACTTTCGAGCGAGATCATCATCTCCTCCAGCAAATTTATTGAACTTACCAGTCACCGTCACGGACTTCGCGAACCAGTCTCAGTATCGCGTGGTCAGGCACTTCCCGTAGCTGACGGATCAGCTCGGCAAACAGCATGGGCCGTTTCCGGATGATTGATTGAAGATCGCTGGAAACTTTTCCAGCAAGCGCCAACACGACATCCGCGTCTTCGCCAAGTTCGACTGCAATCCGGCGAGAAGTCACTTCCGAGGGTGGATCAAGCTCCCCACGTTCAAGCTTGCTTAGATAGGTGGGTTGAATTCCGACCCTTCCAGCAACTTGGCGCAGCGAAAATCTTGTATCCTTTTTCCGTAAGTCCTCTCTCTTTTGCCGGATGAATTCTCCAAAATCATTCATATGTAGTATATACTACACACCTCCCTCGCTGTCAACAGGAAACTGCGCGCATAGGTGTCGTTGTCATCACTCGCGTGGCCAACGCGCGCGCCGCCCTGCAACTGGTGGCACGCGGCAAGTCGCCCTTCGGCATCGTCTACGGCAGCGATGCCATTGCCGAGTCTGCGGTCGACGTCGTCGGCATTTTCCCGGAGACAACGCATCCGCCGATTATGTAGTGACTGACGAAGTCATTGACCTGGGCTTCGAAATCGCCAGGTGACCTGCTGCCGGTTCCGTGGACACCGAGTTAAGGTGTTTAATGGAACTGGAGGTGTGCAATGGAGAGACGGAAGTTCGGCCGCGAGTTCAAGCTTGAGGCGGTAAACCTGGTCAGGGAGCGGGGTGTTTCATATGCCCAGGCGGCCCGGGATCTCGATGTCAATGTCAACATGCTGCGGCGGTGGGCCAAGGAGTTTGGTTCCGACCCGAAGCACGCGTTTCCCGGTCTGGGGCAGATGAAGCCGGAGCAGCTGGAGATTGACCGGCTGCGCAAGGAGGTCGCGAAGCTGAAGGCGGAGCGGGACATCCTAAAAAAGGCCGCAGCCTACTTCGCGAGGGAAGTGACATGAGGTTCGCCTTTGTCGCGAAGCGCCGTTCGATCTGGCCCCTCTCGTCGTTGCTACGCAACGACTGCCGGGCAAGGGGTGGGCATGGCTTTGTAAAGCGCTGGATGTGTCCCGCTCAGGCTTTCACGCCTGGCCGAACCGTTCTCCAAGCAAGAGGACTCTGGAAGACGGGGCCCTGCTGTCTGTCATGCGGCAGAGCTTTACGGCCAGTGACCGGACCTACGGAGCACGGCGTGTCTGGCACGATGCTCTGGCTGAAGGCTTCAGCTCAGGCCTTCACCGGATTGAACGGCTGATGCGGGAGAATGCCATGCGGGCCAGGCCCCGCAGGCGTTATCTGCCGCCCGACACAGGCCAGCGGATGGTGAGTGCTGTTGCACCCAATGTGTTGGACAGGCAGTTCCATGCCCCGGTGCCCAACGCCAAGTCGATCGCTGACTTCACCTACATCTGGACAGCCGAGGGCTGGCTTTATGTGGCAGCGGTCATCGACCTGTTCTCGCGGCGTGTGGTCGGCTGGTCGATGAGCGCATCCATGACGGCGCAACTCGTTGCAGATGCCCTTCGCATGGCCATCTGGCGGCGCGGCAAACCCAATGCCCTGTTGCATCACTCGGATCAGGGAAGCCAATATTCCAGCGAGCCATTCCGGCTGCTGCTGGCGGACAATGGTGTCAGCTGCTCGATGAGCCGCTCCGGCAATGTCTGGGACAATGCGGCGATGGAGAGCTTCTTCTCCTCGCTCAAGACGGAACGAACAGCGCGCAAGACGTATCGCACCAGGGCGCAAGCCAAGGCCGATGTGTTCGACTACATTGAGCGCTTCTACAATCCCAAGCGCCGGCATTCGACGCTCGGGTATCTCAGCCCTATTGAGTTCGAGCGAAAGGCTGGGTTAGCTTAAGTGCCTGTCCACGGAACCGGCAGCAGGTCAGCTCTAGGCATCGAACGTCACCCGAAAATCACGCATCGCTGCAAATGATCATAGCGAAAGCCGCGACATTGAATATACATTTCGCAATGCTTGACTAAAGCCATTCAAATAGGCCGGAACATCCGTTACTGTCTCTTGTGATATTTACGCACCGCGAAAGGTCTTGGTTAGGATGAGCGGCGAATTTGAAAGCTGGATTGGCCACAGTGTGATGCGGGAAGATATTGTGACCGCCCGCCTCATCGGCGAGTATCGGGCGATCTTCGATCCTTATCTGTTCAAACCAGGAGATCACCGGGATTGCCCAGCGGGCTTTCACTGGGGACTGGCGCCGGCCATCCCAGGCATGACCGGGTTGGGCCCTGACGGTACCGAAGCGAAGGGCGGGTTTTTGCCGCCGGTAGCGCTGCCGCGCCGCATGTGGGCGGGTGGCGGGGTGGAAAGCTTCGCGCCAATCCGGCTGGGTATGGAAATAACCCGGGTCTCGACAATCTCCGACATCAAAATGCGTGACGGCAGGTCCGGCCCCTTGGGTTTCATCTCGGTCACTCATGAGATCAAGTCCGGTGGCGCTTTACTGGTGCGCGAGTGCCAAAATCTGGTGTTTCGCGACGGTAAACCAAAACCAGCGGCACCCGTGCCGTTGGTCGATGCAGTGAACAGCGATCTCGAATGGAGGGTGAAACCGTCGCCGGTGCTGTTGTTTCGATTCTCGGCATTTACTTTCAACGGTCACCGCATCCACTACGATTTGCCCCATGCGGTGGATACAGAGGGTTATGAGGGACTGGTTGTGCATGGCCCCTTGCAGGCAACACTGTTGCTCAATCAGGCGTCGGCGGCGTTGGGCCATGTACCGCCAAGATTCGAATACCGCTGCCTGGCCCCCCTCATCGCCGGGCCGGCCATCACGGTGGCATCACGCAGGGATGCAAGTAATATTCAGAGCCGCATCGTCGATCATCGCGGCGTGGTCACCAGCGAGGCAACGGCTATCGCTTGAGCGTCAATTCGCGCTCAAGGAACATCAGGAGCATGACGGTCTTGGCGTCGATGATTGCGCCGTCGCGCAGCATGGCCATCGCGGCGGTGAACGGCATTTCAAGAACTTCGATATCCTCGCCTTCGGCAGCGTGGCCGCCACCGGCATTGATTTTATCTTCGCCAAGGTAGCTGGCCAGAAACATGGTGAGGCGCTCGGTAACGGCACCTGGTGTCATGAAAGTACTGGCCACCTGGCGGAGATTGGTGACGCGGTAGCCGAGTTCCTCTTCCGCCTCGCGCCTTGCGCAAACATCGGGCGGATCGCCATCGAGCAGTCCCGCGCAAACCTCGATTATATCGCCTGTCTCCCCGTTGAGAAAAACCGGCAGACGGAATTGCCGGACCAGCAGAACCGTGCCGCGCCCGGCATCATAGGGAAGAATGGCGGCGCCATGGCCGTGGTCGTGAACCTCGCGTATGAGCATCTCGCTGCGGCCATCGCGCCGGGTGTAGGCGAGCGTATAACGCTTGAGGTCGGCCCAGCCCTGCGACAGGGTTTCCACTTTTTCAATTCTGATGCGGCCATTCATCAGGGCCGCTCTTGTTTTACGCGCTTGATGATGGCGCGCGCCAATGGTTGCTCGATGAGCGTGTCGACAGAACACGAAATGCGGCGGCGCCAGTTGGGCCGCTCGCGGTCGGTGCCGGGCATGTTGAGCGGTTCGGTTTCGCCGGAAAGATCGTCAGCCTGAATCAGCATCACGGCCGAGGGTGAGGATGCAACGAAGCCATGGGCGGTCACGCAGGCGTCATCGTCATTGCCGGGCTTTGCCCCGGTCACCGCATCGAGAGATCTGATTTCCTCGGAGCCCGCTGTGTGCCGCCACCCCATGAAGGTCGGCAGATCGTGGGAAGCAAGACAAGCGAGGGCCAGCTTCGGATAGGTGGCTGATGATTTGAAACCAAGGCCAGCACGCTCGAACCACAGGACACGGTAGGAGAGAATGTTGGCGGCCGCGAGTTGTTCGCGCAGGCCATCGGAAACCGTGCCCAGATCTTCGCCGACAATCATGCAGCGGGCGCGCTGGCTTTCGATGGCGGTAATGGCGATCAAAGCCTCCAGTGGAAACTTCACATAAGCACCGGCGTTACCTTCGGCACCACGCGGCACCCAGAACTGGCGCATGAAACCGAGGATATGATCGATGCGCAGGGCAGCGGCATGGCGCATGTTGGCCGTGAGAATGGTGCGCAGCGGTTCATAGCCGGCCTCAGCCAATGCCATTGGCGAAAACGGCGGCAGGTTCCACACCTGCCCCTGTCTGGCGAAAGGATCGGGCGGAGCACCCAATGAAACTCCATGGGCGAAATGCCCGGGCGCTTCGGCAATCTCGCCGCCGTCGAAAGCACAGCCCAGGGCGAGATCGCGATAGAGATTGCCGACACCAGCAGCCTTGGCCAGTTGCCGGTCGGCGATCCATTGCAGAAAAGCGCGATAACGGTGGCGGGCGGGATCACCGGGTTCACCAGCGGACTTGGTCTCGAAGATGCAGTGCCGGGTGAGGTCACCGCCGCCTGCGGTGATGAAGACCTCGAGTTCCTTGGTGGTTTTGAATTCGGCAAAGGCGGATTCGAGCACGGCACTCTTGGCCCGCCACACTTCAGTGTAATCAACGAACGGCAAGGCCTCGAGTTTTGCAAATGCGGCGTTTTGGCTTTCAGCAAGTTGTCTGGTTCGAGTGAGCGGCAAGCTATCGAGCAGTTCCGCCATGTTGATATAGATGGGATCGACGAAGCGCCGGTCCGATGGCTGATAGGGACTGGCGCGCTCACGGTCCGCCGGGAACAGATGGTGCAGCGGATTGAGGCCCGCGTATCTTCCACCGCAAGCCGCGGTGACCTTGGCGAAGCGCCGCAGGGTTTCGAAATCACCGATGCCGCCGTCGCCGTCATGGCGCAGCGCGTAGAGATGAGATGACAGACCATAGACACGGCCGCCTTTGGCAATCTCCTCTGGAAGATGGCAACGGCCGGGAGAAATGATCAGACGGCGCTTCGGGCCATCAGTCCAGACTTCATAGTAGCCCTTGGGCAGTTGCACAGTGAGAGCGGAGCCGGGTGCCACGTCGACGACGGTGACAGCGCCATCTTCGGCGGCGATGCTCAGTTGCTGGCGCCTGGTGCTGGCCGGCCCCACGGCCAGCGTTGTTTCGGCAACCCCAACCAGTGGCGCCACACTCTCGCGCAGATTGCCATATGCCAATCGCACTTCATCAGGCGAGGCGTGTGGAACACGAAGAGCGGTAAGAACCGCGCGCAACGATTCGGGCGAAACCTCATGATAAGTGCCATCAACCTCCCACCAGTCGCGCTCGACTCCCGCCGCTGCCGCCAGTTGCCGGAGGGTTTCGTCCGAGATGCCCGATGACTTGGCGCGGCGTTCAATGAAGAGTGAGACTGAATTGGCGGGAAGGCCAGCACCTTCGGTTGAACAAAACAGGCGCGACCATGAGTGGCCATCACGCGGCCTGAAATCCGGATTTGCGGCAAGGGTCTGGCCATTGATCCAGATGGCAAGACGTTCATCCGCATCAGCCAGCACAAGGCCCAACACACGTTCGTCCGGCCTGCTCCAATCGATCGGACCGCCATCACTGCCCAGCCATATCGCATCGGCAGAGGCCGCGTCTTCAACGGGTTGTCCGGTCAGGAAACGGTCAGCCGCGAGCAGCGGATGGGCCTTGCGCAAAGCGACAAGCTGCGCGGTGAAGGTGATCAGTTGATGATCGGCGTTATGCCAATCGAGCCAGGTCAAGGCATTGTCCTGGGCATAGGCATTGTTGTTGCCGCTTTGGCTGCGGCCAAATTCATCACCCGCCGTTAGCATCGGCGTACCACGCGACAGGAACAATGTAGCCAGCAGCGCCCGCACGTCGCCGCCGACCCATGCCGCTTCATGATCATTGCCATCGCGATTGTTCTCGCCATTGGCCTCATTGTTTTTGGTTTTAAAGGTCACCGCATCGCGCAGCGTGAAGCCATCATGGGCCGCGACGAAATTGATGCCGCAGGACGGACGCCGGTGTGGTGAAAATATATCCGAGGAACCCGCCAGCCTGGTGGCCAATCCGCCAACCGACCCACCATCGCCGCGCCAGAAGCGCCGGATGTCATCACGGTAGCGATCGTTCCATTCCAGCCAACGCGCCGGAAATCGGCCCAATTGATAACCATCCGGGCCAATGTCCCAAGGCTCGGCAATCATCGTCAACTTCGAAAGCAAGGGGTCTTGCTCGATGGCCGCGAGCAAGGGCGCATCGGCGGAGTAGCCTTGTGCCGTGCGGCCCATGACGGGAGCGAGATCGAAGCGGAAGCCGTCAATCCCGGTGCGTCGTACCCAGTTGCGCATGGCATCCATGGCAAGCCGCATGACCGGCGCCCGGTCGAGCGCCAGCGTATTGCCGCAGCCGGTATCGTTCACCAGCACGCCATTGGCATGGGCGTAGTAAAGCGCATTGTCGAGGCCGCGCAACGACAGGGTTGCACCGTGGGTGTCGCTCTCGCCGGTGTGATTGAATACGGCATCGAGCACTACGCGAATGCCGGCGCGGTGCAGTGCTTCAACGGCACTGCGGATTTCGGCAAACCCGCCGGGAGCCAGGCGCGGGTCCGGCGCCATGAAGGTGACGGGATTATAACCCCAGGCATTGGACAGCCCCAATGACGGCAGATGACGCTCGTCAATCCAGGCCATCAACGGCATCAATTCGACCGTGTCGGCGCCAAGCTTCAGCAGATGGTCGATGACCGCCGGTTCAGCCAATGCTGCCACCGTGCCGCGTTTGGACAAAGGTACCAGCGGATGAAGTTTGGTAAAGGCCTTGACCTGAAGCTCATAGATAAAACCGGGTTTGGCGGGTGGCAGCGGTTCAGCCGATTGAAAGGGCGGGGTGACGATGGATTTGGGAACCAGAGCCGCGGTATCGAAGCCACGTTGCAGCAGTTCGGGATAATGAAAAAACGGCCGGTCGATTTCGCTGGCGTATGGATCAATCAGCAGTTTTTGACGGTCGAAGCGGTGACCCAGGATTTCGTCCCACGGACCTTCGGCACGCAGGCCATAGCGGGCGCCGGCGCCGACGCCCGAGACGAAACCAAAATGCACGTCTCCCAATCGTTGCGGCAGTTCGAAACGATAGATCTCCTGCGCGCCAGTTTCATCGAATACACAGAAGAAGATGCGCTTCGCATGGCGCGAAACGACAGCAATGTTCACACCGTCTTCGTCAAGCGTGACGCCAAGCGGCGCGGGCATTCCCCCGTTTTTGGACAGCTCGGTGCTCAGGTGATCACCGATGGCGTGGAGCGTCCGGTGCGAGCCTCGATCTGGGCCAGTGACCGCGACAGAGCCACGAGATCGGCGAGAGCCGACTGGGTTTCCAGTCCATGCCTTGCCGCATCGGCCTCGAAGCGCTCGATGTAGACGCGCAAGGTGGCGCCCGCCGTGCCCGTACCTGACAGGCGGTAGACGATGCGCGAGCCATCTTCGAACATGATGCGAAGTCCCTGGCCGGTGGTGCGCGAGCCATCGACCGGATCATCATAGGCGAAATCATCCATCGCCTTGATGTGGTGATTGCCTGGCAGCTTGCTGATCTGGCCGCGCAACGACGTCATCAGGCTGTTGGCGGCGGCAGCGTCCACCTCCTCATAGTCGTGGCGCGAATAATAGTTGCGGCCATAGTCGCGCCAGTGCTGGCGCACGATTGCCGCAACACTCAGGCGTTTGCGGGCGAGAATGTTGAGCCACAGCAGCACCGCCCACAGTCCATCTTTCTCGCGCACATGACTGGAGCCGGTGCCAGCACTTTCCTCACCGCAGATCGTCGCCATGCCGGCATCGAGCAGATTGCCGAAGTATTTCCACCCGGTTGGCGTTTCGTAACACTTGATGCCAAGTTTGGCGGCGACGCGATCAGGCGCCGCGCTGGTCGGCATCGAACGGGCGATACCGGCGAGGCCCTTGGCATAACCCGGCGCCAGATGGGCGTTGGCGGCGAGCATGGCCAGCGAGTCCGATGGCGTTACAAACTGATTGCGGCCGATGATGAGATTGCGGTCGCCGTCACCATCGGAAGCAGCACCCAAATCGGGACTGCCGGCCGACATCATCAAATCGTAGAGCTCCTTGGCATGAACGAGATTGGGGTCGGGGTGGTGGCCGCCGAAATCAGGGAGCGGCGTAGCGTTCATCACGGTGCCGGCGGGGGCTCCAAGCATGCCTTCAAGAATGGCGGTGGCATAAGGTCCGGTGATGGCGCTCATGGCATCGAAGCGCATGCGGAAACCCGACTTGAACAGATCGCGGATGGCATCGAAGTCAAACAGCGTTTGCATCAGTGCCGCATAATCGGTGACCGGATCGATCACCTCGACGCTCATGTTTTCGATTCTGCAGGTGCCCGTTGTATTGAGATTGATATGGGGTCCCGACGTGATCCGGTAAGAAGAAATCACCTTGGTCTTGGCGAAGATTGCGTCGGTGATTTGTTCAGGTGCGGGGCCGCCGTTGCTGGCGTTGTACTTGATACCGAAGTCGCCATCGGGTCCGCCGGGATTGTGGCTCGCCGACAGGATGATACCGCCGAAGGCCTGGTATTTGCGGATGATGTTGGAAGCAGCAGGCGTTGACAATAATCCGTCACGTCCCACCAGCACGCGGCCAAAGCCATTGGCGGCGGCCATGCGGATGGCGATCTGGATCACTTCGCGGTTGAGGTAACGGCCATCGCCGCCGATCACCAGAGTTTTTTCCGCATAGTTTTCGAGCCCGTCGAAAATCGACTGGATGAAGTTCTCGGCATAATGCGGCTGTTGAAACACCTGCACTTTTTTGCGAAGCCCCGAGGTGCCCGGCTTTTGCCCTTCGAATGGTTCGGTGGAAACTGTCTCGATCATGGCTGTCTTTCACCAAGAAGCTTGCGATAGAGTGCGGCATAGGCAACGGCACTGTGTTGCCAGGTTACATCGGTCCGCATGCCGCGCTTTTGAATTAGGGTCCATGCCGGGCGGTTCGCATAGACGCGCATGGCACGGTCCAATGCAAATTCGAGTGTGGGGCCGTCGACGGGTGCGAACTGGAAGCCGGTGGCAACACCCGCCGCCAGTGCCGCGTCATTGCCATCGATGACGGTATCGGCAAGTCCGCCGGTGCGCGCCACCACCGGCACACAGCCATAACGCAACCCGTAAAGCTGGGTCAGGCCGCAGGGCTCGAAACGTGATGGAATAAGAATAGCATCCGAGCCGCCTTGCAGGAGATGGGACAGCGCCTCATCATAACCGGTGACGGCGCCGATGCGGCCCTTGTGGCGCTGGGCGGCGGCGAGAATACTTCTCTCGAGTGCGGCCTCTCCCGTGCCGATCAGCGCCAGCCGGGCGCCCGAGGCAACCATCGAATCGAGGGCGTTCGCAAAAATATCCATGCCCTTCTGCCAGGTCAGGCGGCTGACCACGCAGTAGAGCATGCCATCGCCTTCATCGAGACCGAAACGTTTCTCAATCGCCCGCTTGTTGACGGACCGCCGGGCGATGGTTGAAGCCTTGTAGGTGGCGGCGAGATCGCCATCGGTTTCGGGATTCCACACTTCGGTATCGATGCCATTGACGATGCCGGTTAAACTGCCGATGCGTGACCGCAGCAGGCCATCGAGACCCATACCGAAATCCGGCGTGCAGATTTCAGCCGCATAACTGGGACTGACGGTGGTGATGGCATCGGCAGCGGCAAGTCCGCCCTTCAGAAAACCGACATTGCCATAATATTCGAGGCCGTCGATGGCAAAGGCGGCGGCCGGCAGTCCCAATGAGGCAAATATCGAAGCCTTGAATTGGCCCTGGAAAGCAATGTTGTGGACAGTCAACACGGTTTTGGGACCGCCGCCGAATTTTGCATAGACCGCCGCAAGTGCAGCCTGCCAATCATGCAAATGCAGGATGTCTGGTTGATAACCCTTGATGGCACCGCGCCCAACATCGGCCGTTGCCCGCGAAAGAGCGGCAAAGCGCTGGGCGTTGTCGGCCCAGTCCTTGCCATCGGGGCCGAGATAGGGATTGCCGGCGCGGGCAAACAGATGCGGCGCATCGACGGCGATGATATCAAGGTCCTTGGCTTTACCGGCGACAAGGCGCGCGGATCCGCCGAACAGATCGGCATGGTGATGCACCACGCTGGCGTCCTCCAATGCCGCCATCACCTCGGGATAGCCGGGAACCATGGTGCGGACCGAAACACCCAAGGGCCGCAGGGCGCCCGGGAGGGCGCCCGCGACATCCGCCAGGCCGCCGGTCTTGATCAGCGGATAGATTTCCGATGTGGCCGCCAACACCTTCATGTCGAGAGTTTTTCGATCATCGGTCTGGTGATGAGGCAAATACCGCTCTCGGTGCGGCGGAAACGCTTTGCATCGAGATCGTGATCCTCGCCAACGACCAAGCCTTCCGGAATGACGACACCGCGGTCGATCACCACTTTTTTCAGCCGCACATTGCGGCCTATCTCCACATGCGGAAGAACTACGGCCTCCTCAACCGTGCTGTAAGAGTTGATTCTGACGCCGGTGAATAGCAACGACTTGCGCAACGTGGCGCCCGACACGATGCAACCGCCCGACACCAGAGAGGCCGTGGCCTGACCGCGGCGGCCATCTTCATCGTGGACGAATTTTGCCGGCGGCGTTACCTCGCTGTAGGTCCAGATCGGCCAGTTCCGGTCATAGAGATCGAGGGCCGGGATGACATCGGTCAGGTCGATGTTGCCCTCCCAATAAGCATCGACAGTGCCCACATCGCGCCAATAGGCCTCTGATTCCTGGGTTGAGCGCACGCAGGACTGGGTGAATCGATGGGCCACCGCTTTACCATTCCGCACAATATGCGGAATGATGTCCTTGCCGAAATCACGGCTTGAAGATTTGTCGGCGGCGTCGCGGCGCAATTGATCGGCCAGGAAGTTCATCTCGAAAACATAGATACCCATGGAGGCGAGCGCCATGTCCGGCCTGCCCGGCATGCCCGGCGGATCCTTGGGTTTTTCGAGAAAGTTGGTGATGCGGTCCTTGTCGTCAACCGCCATCACGCCAAAGCCGGTGGCATCGATGCGCGGCACCTCGAGACAGCCGACGGTTACATCGGCACCACTGTCCACATGCTGTTGCAACATCAGCTCGTAGTCCATCTTGTAGATGTGATCGCCCGCCAGCAGCACCATGTATTTAGGAGCATAGCTCTCGATGATGTCGAGGTTCTGATAGACCGCGTCGGCGGTTCCCGCATACCACTGGTCTTCCGAGACACGCTGGGAGGCTGGCAGAATGTCAAAGCTCTCGTTGCGCTCGGGGCGCAAGAAATTCCAGCCGCGCTGCAGATGACGGATCAGGCTGTGAGCTTTGTATTGGGTGGCCACACCGATGCGGCGGATGCCGGAATTCAAGGCGTTGGAAAGAGCAAAATCGATGATGCGCGATTTGCCGCCGAAGGGAACCGCGGGCTTGGCACGTTTATCGGTCAGTTCGAGCAACCGGCTGCCGCGGCCGCCGGCCAGCACATAAGCCATGGCATCGCGCGCCAGTGGTGAGCTTCTCCGCAGTTCGGTCATCTTTGTTACTCCCCGATCATGACCAGTTCGTTCTTGTTATTCGCAGGCAAGGAACAGAGTCGCCAGCGGCGGCAATGAAAGTCTGGCGCTGGCGGGTTTGCCATGTGAATTTTCGGCTATTGCTGTCACCGTGCCCATATTGCCCCTGCCGCTGCCGCCATAGATTTCAGCGTCGCTATTGAGAATTTCACGCCAATGCCCGGCCCGTGGCAAGGGAAGAACATAATTTTCGCGGGGTACGGGGGTAAAATTGGTGATCACCGCCACGGTTTGCCCGTCTCCCGAGTGGCGCGCCCAGGCGTAAACCGAATTTGCGTGGTCGTCGGCAATCAGCCATTCGAATCCTTCGCCTTCGCAGTCGCGGGCATGAAGGGCGGGATATTTCCGGTAGAGAGCGTTGAGATCGCGCACCAGCAACTGCATGCCCTTGTGGGGCGCATGCTGGAGCAGGTTCCAGTCAAGGCTGTGGGCTTCAGTCCATTCCGTCCACGGCGCCATCTCCTGGCCCATGAACAGGAGCTTCTTACCGGGGTAGCCCCACATGAACCCGTAGTAGGCCCGCAAATTCGCGAATTTCTGCCAGTCATCGCCAGCCATCTTGGCGAGCAACGAGCCCTTGCCGTGCACCACTTCGTCATGGGACAGCGGCAACACGAAATTTTCCGAGAAGGCATAGAGCAGGCCGAAGGTCAGCTCGTGGTGATGATGCCGGCGGTGCACGGGATCGCGCTTCAGATATTCAAGCGTGTCGTGCATGAAACCCATGTTCCACTTGAAGCCGAATCCGAGGCCTCCGGTGTGGGTGGGTTGCGACACGCCGGGGAAAGCCGTTGATTCCTCTGCAATGGTGACAACGCCGGGCGTTCCGCCATAGGCCTCATGATTCATACGCTGCAGGAAGGCTATTGCTTCGAGGTTCTCGCGGCCGCCGTGCTTGTTGGGAACCCATTCGCCGGCTTTGCGTGAATAATCGAGATAGAGCATGGAAGCCACCGCATCGACGCGCAAGCCGTCGAGATGATAGCGGTCAAGCCAGAATAATGCATTGTTGATGAGAAAGCTGTGCACCTCGCGGCGGCCGAAATTGTAAATCGCGGTATTCCAGTCGGGATGATAACCCTGGCGGGGGTCTTCGTGCTCATAGAGGGCGCTGCCGTCAAAGCGGGCAAGACCATGCTCGTCGGTGGGGAAATGGGCGGGCACCCAGTCAAGAATGATTCCGATACCGGCCTGATGCGCCTGATCGACAAAGCGGGCAAAGCCCTGGGGATCTCCGAAGCGGGCGGTCGGCGCAAACAGTCCGGTCGGCTGATAGCCCCAGGACGGATCATAGGGATGCTCGGTGATGGGGAGAAGCTCGATGTGGGTGAAACCCAGATCGCGCGCATAGGGGATGAGATCAGCC
>JANLWG010000283.1:0-3755 GCA_031364405.1 Hyphomicrobiales bacterium | reverse complement strand
ACATCGTCGAGCAGGTGCTCGGCGGGCGGGCGTTTCAGCTCGATCCCAATAACATTCTGGTCGACAAGGTGCGCCGCATCCTGTTCGGCAAGGGCGTTTCGGTGGCGGCGATCATCCATGTGCGGCAAGCGCTTGACCGCGCCGGCTTCAAGACCGCGACCATTATCGGGTCTTCTGGTTTTGATTCGCAGAAGTGCCAGATCATGGGGGCGGCGCGGGCGCCGCTCGATATGGTCGGCACCGGCAGTTTTTTACCGGCGACATTAACCGAGACATATGCGACTGCGGATATCATAGCCTACGACGGGGTGCGGCGGGTCAAGGTCGGGCGGGAGTTTCTATTCGATGGCGAATAACATCTGCGCCAAATGAGATTGGGCTCCCGGGGGTATTACAATGACCAAACGATTGATTTCCCATTTAATTGTCGTGGTGCTCGCGGGCTTCCTGTTTGGCCTGCCGGCCGGGGCCAGCAAGCCAGCCAAGGCAGCGCCGGTCGTCAGTATACAGATTGATATTTCGAGCCAGACGATGGCGGTCAAGGTCAATGGCTGGCCCTATGGCCGCTGGCGGGTTTCGACGGCGCGCGAGGGCTATCATACGCCGCGCGGCACCTGGCGGCCTTTCCTGCTGAAGAAAATGCACTTCTCGCGGAAATACGACAATTCGCCGATGCCGAATGCGATCTTTTTCCTTGGCGGTTTTGCGATCCATGGAACGGGATACGTCAATTCTCTCGGCCGCCCCGCCTCGCACGGCTGCATCCGCTTGGCCCCCGCCAACGCGCTGAAGCTTTATAACCTCGTGCAGAAACACGGGCTGCAATCAGCCCGAATTAGCATCGTCGACTGAGGCGGCTTGAGCGCCAACGGGCGCAGCCTCGCCGCGCGGGCTGAATTAAATGCACTCACCGTAATTCCGGGTCGCAAACGGATATGGCAAGTGCGGCGGCGGCGGCGGCCAGGAAACTCAATCTCTGCATTGGAATTCTCCCTCAAGAGACGAAGAGGTGATGTAATGCCGGGATTGCGGCGGATTGGGGACTATGTAAACACCCGGGCGAAAATGGTGTCGACGTGCTTCAGGTGATAGCCCAAATCGAACAGGGCTTCGAGTTCTGGCGCTGTCAGCAATGCCGATACCTCCTTGTCGGCTTTGAGAAGCTCGAGGAAATTGGCCTCGCCGCGCCACACCGGCATGGCATTGCGTTGGACGGCGGAATAGGCTTGTTCGCGGCTCATGCCCTTTTGCGTCAGCGCCAGCAGAATGCGCTGGGAATGGATGAGGCCGCCCAGGCGGTCGAGATTGCGCTGCATGTTTTCAGGATAGACCAGCAGTTTGTCGATGACACTGCCCAAGCGTTTCAAAGCAAAGTCGAGATGCACGGTGGCATCGGGCCCGATGCCGCGTTCAACCGAGGAATGCGAGATATCGCGCTCGTGCCACAGCGCCACGTTCTCCAATGCCGGAATCACCGCCGAACGCACCAGGCGGGCGAGGCCGGTGAGATTTTCGGTCAGCACCGGATTGCGCTTGTGCGGCATGGCGGAGGAACCCTTCTGGCCCTCCGCGAAATATTCCTCGACTTCGAGAACCTCGGTGCGTTGCAGATGGCGGATCTCTGTGGCCAGCCGCTCGATCGAACTGGCGACCACGGCGAGGCTGGCAAAATACATGGCGTGACGATCGCGCGGGATGACTTGCGTTGAAACCGGCTCGGGCGTGAGCCCCAGTTTCTTCGCCACATATTCCTCAACCTTGGGATCAATATTGGCGAAAGTTCCCACCGCCCCTGAAATGGCGCAGGTTGCAACTTCCGCTCGTGCCATTACCAGGCGCGCCCGGGCGCGGATGAATTCGGCATAGGCATAGGCGAGCTTGACGCCGAAGGTCGTCGGCTCGGCATGAATACCGTGGCTGCGGCCCACGCAGACGGTATCCTTGTGCTCGAAGGCGCGGCGTTTGAGGGCGGCGAGAAGCTCGTCCACATCGGCGATCAGCAGATCGGCGGCGCGCATCAGTTGAATGTTGAAGCAGGTGTCAAGCACATCGGAAGAGGTCATGCCCTGATGGACAAATCGGGCGTCCGGGCCGACGATTTCCGACAAGTGAGTGAGAAAGGCGATGACATCGTGCTTCACCACCGATTCTATTTCATCAATGCGGGCCACATCGAACACCGCATCGCGTCCCATTTCCCAAATTTTTCGTGCTGCCTCTTTCGGCACGACGCCAAGCTCCGCCAGACAATCAGTGGCGTGGGCTTCGATTTCGAACCAGATGCGGAACCTTGTCTGCGGTTCCCAGATGCTGGTCATTTCGGCGCGGGAATAACGGGGGATCATCTAGAACGCCCGGAAGGTGATGATCGTGTAGGTATCGCGGATGCCGGGGATGGGGTGAATTTTTTCGGCGATGAAGCGGCCGACGTCGCCGTCCTCCTCGAGGTAGAATTTCACCATCAGGTCGTAACCGCCGGCGGTCGAATAGATTTCCGAAGCGATTTCGGCATCGGCGATGGCGGTGGCGACAGTGTAGGATTTTCCGAGGTCGCATTTGATCTGGACGAAGAAGGCGCGCATGGGGATTCCCGTTGCTGTTTCAGCGATGGTCACTCAAGCCGGGTTGCCGGTCAAGTGCCAGCATTACTGGATGGTGGCGTCCTCGACATACTTGCCTTCGGTCCAGCGATACCAGCTGAACTCGGGATCGCGGAGATCGCCCTTGGCGTCGAAACGCAGTTCGCCCAGCACGGTACTGACCCGGTTTCCGGCTCGCAACCACTGGGCAATGCGGTGGCTGTCGCTGCCGCCGGTTGCTTCGGCCGCCTGCACGAAGGTCTGGACCGCGGCATAGGCATGAAGCGTATAACCTTCGGGATTGTAGCCGTCGTCAGTGAAGCGCTGGATCACCGGTTTTGCCGCATCGCGATTTTGCGGATCGGGTGCGAAGGTCATCAGGGTGCCGTCGCCGGCATTCTTGGCGATGTTCCAGAACTCCTCGGTGACCAGGCTGTCACCACCGATAAACTGGGCGGCCGAACCAAGTTCGCGCAATTCGCGGACGATGATGGCAGTTTCCACATAGGTGCCGCCGAAATAGATGACATCGGCGAGTCCGTCGTAGAGCTTCCGTGCGAGGTCGCTGTAATCCTTGGCGCCGGGCGTATACGTTTCGTCGAAGCTTACCGCCACGCCAGCCCCGGCAAGTGTGTTGCGGGCGCTGGCGGCGAGTGCCGCACCGGCGGCAGAGTTGTCGTTGAGGATGGCGATCGTCCTGCCGCGGTAATGGCGGGCGATGTAGTGTCCGGCGAAAGCGCCCTGGGCATCGTCGCGGGCCACGACGCGCAGTACGTTCCAGCCGCCCGCATCGGTGAATTTGGGATTGCTGGAGGCGGGGCTGATTTCGACGATGCTGGCGGCTTCATAGACCTTTGAAGCCGGGATCGAAGCGCCTGAACAGAAGTGGCCCGCCACGAATTTCACCCCCTGCGATACAAAACCCGTCGCTACCTCAACCGCCTTGCGCGGATCGCAACCATCATCGCCGACGGTAAGCGCCAAAGGCTCGCCGCGAAGCCCGCCGGTGGCGTTGATATCGTCGATGGCCTGCTGGGCGCCGCGCCGCAGCTGTTCGCCGAAGGCAGCGTTGGGACCCGCCATTGGCCCCGCTGTGGCAATGAGAATGTCGGCTGCGGCTGGTGCTGCAGCGGAGATCACTGCGATGAGGATTGCGGCGGCAAGACGTATCATGGG
>JANLWG010000255.1:0-18491 GCA_031364405.1 Hyphomicrobiales bacterium | reverse complement strand
CGATACTTCGCGCATTTTGGACAACCGGACGGCCAGCTGAGGCCGGCAGCCGCCTAACGGTTGATATCATAGGCGGCAATCGCCGCGAGGTTGACGATGTCCGATGCAGTTGCCGACATCGAGGCGATCTGCACCGGCTTGTCGAGACCGGTAAGCAAGGGCCCAACCACGGTAATGCCGCCCAACTGCTGCAGCATTTTGGTGGAGATCGAAGCTGAATGGGCGGCGGGCATTACCAGCACGTTGGCCGTGCCGGTGAGGCGGCAGAATGGATAAAGCGCCATGGCTTCGCGTGACAGCGCCACGTCGGCTCCCATCTCGCCGTCATACTCGAAGTCCACATGGCGCTTGTCGAGAACCGCCACGGCGTTTCTTACATATTCGGCACGCTCGCCGCGCGGATAGCCGAAAGTGGAATAAGACAGGAACGCCACGCGCGGTTCATAACCAAAGCGGCGGGCCACACCGGCGGCCTCCTGCGCAATGTCGGCCAACTCTTCTGCCGATGGCAGTTCATGTACCGAGGTATCGGCGATGAATACCGTACGGCCGCGCACCAGCGCCATCGAGACGCCGATGGGCCGGTGGCCCGGCCGATTGTCGATAGCCCGGCGCACGTTGTCGAGCGCCACCGAGAAATTGCGAGTGAGGCCGGTCACCAGCGCATCGGCATCGCCGGTTGCCACCATGCAGGCGGCGAAGATGTTGCGATCCTGGTTGGCCATGCGCTGGCAATCGCGCAGCAGGAAGCCGCTGCGCTGCAGGCGCTCGTAGAGATAACTGGCGTAATCGGCATTGCGGTCGGAAATGCGGGCGTTGAGGATCTCCACATGCTCGTGAAGCTCAAGGCCGCTGGCGGCGAGGGTGTTGGCGATTTCGGTTTCACGTCCGATGAGAATGGCGGTACCCAGCCCGGCACTGGCGAAGCTGTTGGCGGCCCGGATCATGCGGTCTTCTTCACCCTCGGCAAACACCACCCGCTTGGGATTGACCCTGACTTTTTCGAAGACGATCTGCAGCGTGCCGGCGATCGGATCGAGACGGGCCGAAAGCTGGGCCGCATAGTCATCGAGATCGGCAATGTGCTTGCGCGCCACGCCCGATTCCATGGCGGCCTTGGCAACGGCCACGGGAATGGTCGAAATTAGACGCGGATCGAAGGGCACGGGTATCAGATACTCGCGCCCGAAGTTCAGTCTTGAACCATGGTAGGCCGCAGCCACCTCGTCGGGCACGTCCTCGCGGGCAAGTTTGGCCAGGGCCTGGGCCGCGGCAATCTTCATTTCTTCGTTGATGGTGCTGGCGCGCACGTCGAGCGCGCCGCGAAAGATATAGGGAAAGCCCAGAATATTATTGACCTGGTTGGGATAGTCCGAGCGGCCCGTCGCCATGATGGCGTCGGAACGCACCTTGGCCACCTCTTCAGGGGTGATTTCCGGATCGGGATTGGCCATGGCGAAGATGATGGGATTTTCCGCCATGCTCTTGACCATGGCTGGCGTCAGAGCTCCCGCGATGGAGAGACCGAAAAACACGTCGGCGCCAGCAATTGCATCGGCAAGCGAACGCGCCTTGGTTTCGACCGCATGGGCCGACTTCCACTGGTTCATGCCCTCGCTGCGGCCCTTGTAGACCACACCCTTGCTGTCGGCAAGAATGACATTCTTGTTGGGAACGCCCAGCGACTTGATCAGTTCGACGCAGGCAATGGCCGCTGCACCAGCGCCATTGCAGACGATCCGGCAAGTCTTGAGATCGCGGCCGGTGAGATGGAGCGCATTGATCAAGGCCGCGGTGGCGATGATGGCGGTGCCGTGCTGGTCGTCGTGGAACACCGGAATGTCCATCAGTTCGCGCAGGCGCTGCTCGATGATGAAGCAATCGGGCGCCTTGATGTCCTCAAGGTTGATGCCGCCGAAGGTGGGACCCAGATAACGCACGGCGCCGATGAACTGGTCGACGTCCCTGGTGTCGACTTCAAGGTCGATCGCATCGACGTCGGCAAAGCGCTTGAAGAGGACCGCCTTGCCTTCCATCACCGGCTTTGAAGCGAGCGCGCCCAGGTCGCCAAGGCCGAGGATCGCGGTGCCATTGGAGATGACGGCGACGAGATTGCCCTTGGCGGTATAATCATAGGCGGTCGCTGGATCTTCGGCGATCTTGCGCACCGGGACGGCCACGCCGGGGCTATAGGCCAGCGACAGATCGCGCTGGGTGGCCATCGGCTTTGTCGGGTTGATTTCGAGCTTGCCGGGTTTGCCTTGCTGGTGGAAGCGCAGGGCTTCCTCGTCGGTGATGGTCGGACGCTTGCTCATGAAAACCCACAAATTGTTCTGGTTAAGTCCCCGAACCCGCCAGACTAGAGAGACCGGAGCCCATGCTCAAGCACCAACATTACAAAGCCAATTGTGAGTTTCGTGACATTTCCTGCTAAGAAAGCAACATGAATGAGATGGGGACCGGCATCGAAACGGACAGGGACCAGGCGCTGGCGCGCACCACGCCGGTCATGGCGCAATTTCTTGAGGTGAAAGCCGCCCACCCCGATTGTCTGCTGTTCTACCGCATGGGCGATTTTTACGAGATGTTTTTCGCCGATGCGGAGGTCGCCGCGCGCGATCTGGGGATAACCCTGACGCGGCGCGGCAAGCATCTGGGCGAGGATATCCCGATGTGCGGCGTGCCGGTTCATGCCGCCGACGGCTATCTGCAGCGGTTGATCCGGCTTGGCCACCGGGTGGCCGTGTGCGAGCAAATGGAAGACCCGGTTGAAGCGCGCAAGCGTGGCGGAAAGTCGGTGGTGCGCCGCGATGTGGTGCGGCTGGTCACGCCGGGAACCCTGACCGAAGACACATTGCTTGACTCGCGGGCCCACAATTATCTGGCGGCACTCGCCCGGGTTAAGGCGTCGGGCGATCTCGGCCTGGCATGGGCTGATATTTCCTCGGGCGATCTCGCCGTCATGACCACGGCCGCCAGTCGCCTTGCCGCCGATCTCGCCCGGCTTGAGCCCCGCGAAATTATCGTGGCCGACGGGCTGTTGGGAGAGACTGAGATTTCCCGCCTTCTCGATGAGGCAGGCATTGCCGTCACGCCGTTGCCGGGCAGCCGGTTTGATTCCACCTCCGGCGAACGGCGGCTCAAGGAACATTTCGGCGTGGCGGCACTCGATGCCTTCGGCAATTTCTCGCGTGCCGAGATTGCCAGCCTGGGCGGGCTGCTTGATTACATCTTGCTCACCCAAGTCGGCCGCATTCCGCACTTACGCAACCCGCGCCGCGAGGAAGCCTCGGCGGCCCTTCTCATCGACACGGCAACGCGCGTCAATCTGGAACTGACGCGCACGCTGGCGGGTGAAAAGCGCGGCAGCCTATTGTCGACCATCGACATGACGGTAACGGCTTGCGGGGCGCGGGCCTTTGCCGAGCGGTTGTCAAACCCCTTGGCCGAGCCCAATGCAATTTCCAGCAGGCTCGATGAAGTAAGTTTCCTGCTGAATGCCACCAGTCTGCGTGCCGGTATCCGTGCGGCACTCGTCCGCATGCCTGATCTTGAACGGGCGCTGGGACGCCTCACGGTGGGCCGGGGCGGCCCGCGCGATCTCGCGGGCGTGCGCGATGGATTGATCTGTGCCGCCGATCTCGCCAGCCGCATCGATGACGATACCGATCTGGGCGGCCTCCCCGCCAACACCGCCGCCTACCGCGACGTGATGGCTGGCGCCGACAGCGCGTTGATTGCCAGTTTACAAGCGGCACTTGCCGATGATCTGCCGCTGCTCGCCCGTGACGGTGGCCTGGTGCGCGAGGGCTATCGCAACGAGCTCGACGAGAACCGGAGCTTGCGCGACGCGACGCGCCAGGTGATTGCCGAGCTGCAGGTTAAATATGCCGAGACCACCGGCATCAAGTCGCTGAAGATTCGCCACAACAATGTCCTTGGTTATTTCATCGAGGTCACAGCGCAGAATGCCGCGGCGCTGCAAACGCCGGAACAGGCGGCGATCTTTATTCACCGTCAAACGGTAGCAAGCGCCATGCGTTTTGTGACCACCGAGCTGGCCTCGCTCGAACAGCGCATCGCTGCTGCTGCCGGCCGCGCCGTGGCCATCGAGCAGGAAATTTTCGGCGAGCTGGCGAGGGCCGTCACCGCGCGCCGTGCCGGCATCTCGCGTATCGCCGAGGCCATTGCCGCCATCGACGTGGCCATCGCCCTGGCACAACTGGCCGAGCGGCGGCGTTATGTCAGGCCCAAGGTCGATCTGTCGATGATCTTCGACGTGCGCGGCGGACGCCATGCCGTGGTTGAAGCCATGCTGCAGGATCAGGCCGCCAATTCCTTTGTCGCCAATGACTGCAATCTTTCGCAGGATGGCCGCAGGCTGTGGCTGCTCACCGGCCCCAACATGGCGGGCAAATCAACTTTCCTGCGGCAGAATGCATTGATCGTGATCATGGCGCAGATGGGGTCATTTGTGCCGGCAGACTCCGCCCACATCGGCATCGTCGACCGGCTATTCAGCCGGGTGGGTGCCGCCGATGATCTGGCGCGCGGCCGCTCCACTTTCATGGTCGAGATGGTGGAAACCGCCGCGATCCTCAATCAGGCGACGCAGCGCTCGTTCGTCATTCTCGACGAGATCGGACGCGGCACCGCCACCTTCGATGGCCTTTCCATCGCCTGGGCGGCGGTCGAGCATCTGCATGAGACCAACCGCTGCCGGGCCCTGTTTGCCACGCACTATCATGAGTTGACAGCACTTGCCTCGCGGCTCGGTCATCTCGCCAATGCCACGGTAAAGGTGCGCGAATGGCAGGGCGATGTGGTGTTCCTGCACGAGGTGGGGCCCGGCGTCGCCGACCGGTCCTATGGCATTCAGGTGGCAAGGCTTGCCGGGCTTCCGGCCGCCGTTGTAGCACGGGCTTCGGAAGTGCTGGCCATCCTCGAAAAGGGCGATAAATCTTCGGCGCATAAATCACTGGCCGACGACCTGCCGCTGTTTTCCGCAACCCGCCCGCGCGGGCCTGAGGCAAAACCGGCGGGGCCGGGCATGGTTGAAAAGAAACTTGCCGCCATCGCACCCGATGAGCTATCGCCGCGCGAGGCTCTGAGCTTCATCTATGAACTCAAGGCCCTGCTGGCGGATAAAAAATGAATGCTCCCGGCAATTCCCGCACCATGGCCGACGTGGCCGCCCTGCGTACCGCGCTGGATGGGCTGGCACTGGAACACGGACTGCAATCGGCGAAACTCCGGCCTGCCATCGTCGCTCATCTCAAGACCGTACTCGCCACGGCCCATGACGAAGCCGAACGGCGGCTTCTCGCCGATGGGTTCGGCACATTTTGCGCCGAGGCTCTTAGTCACGCCGAGGACGCGATTATCCACGCGCTGTTTGATCTCGCCGGTGGCCGCATTTATCCGGGACCGGGCAACGCCGAACGTATCTCGGTGGTTGCGGTCGGTGGTTATGGACGTGGCACGCTGGCGCCGGGCTCCGATATCGATCTGCTCTTCCTGCTGCCTGCCCGGCAATCGCAGAGGGTACGGAATATCGTTGAGTTCGTTCTCTACACGCTGTGGGATGCGCGCCAGAAAGTCGGCCATGCCACCCGTAGCGTCGATGAATGCATCAGCCTGGCCAAGACCGACAGCACCATCCTCACGGCTATTCTGGAAGCGCGTTACATCTGCGGTGATCACCAGCTGTTCATTGATCTCACCACGCAGTTTCGCCGCGGTATCGTGGCCAAGGGAGCGCGCGATTTCGTCAGCGGAAAACTTGCCGAACGCGATCTTCGCCACCACAAGTCGGGCGAGAGCCGCTATCTCGTCGAGCCCGACGTGAAGGACGGCAAAGGCGGCCTGCGCGATCTCCACACGCTGTTCTGGATCGCCAAGTTTCTCTACGCCACCAATTCGCCCGATGAACTCGCCGAGAAAGGCGCCTTCGCGCGGGACGAACTGGCGATTTTCAAGAAATGCGAAAATTTTCTGTGGGCGGTACGCTGCCATCTTCACTTTCTGTCGAAGCGTGGCAATGACCGTCTGAGTTTCGACCGCCAGCCGGATATTGCCGAGCGCCTCGGCTACAAGGCCCATGGCGGATTGAAGCATGTCGAGCGGTTCATGAAACACTATTTTCTGGTGGCCAAGGACGTCGGCAGCCTTACCCGCATCCTGTGCGCGAGCCTCGAAGCGCGGCAAGTCAAGGATGCTCCTTCGCTCAGCCGCTTGTTCGACCGCTTCCGCTCCATGACCAGGAAAACCCTTGCCGATGCGCCGGCTTTTCGTCTTGAGGCTGGCCGGGTTACGTTTAAATCGCCTGAGGCATTCGCGGCCGACCCGGTCAATTTGATCCGGCTCTTCGCGGTGGCTTCCAGAAATGGCGCCGAGGTTCACCCGGATGCATTGAAGGCGGTGCGCAAATCACTGCCGCTGATCCGCAAACCGGTGTGCAACGATCCCGAGGCCAATGCCATTTTTCTCGAACTGCTGGCCGCAAGTGCCGAGCCCGAAGCCATTCTGCGCCTGATGAACGAGGCTGGCGTACTGGGCCGCTTCATTCCGGAGTTCGGCAAGATCGTCGCGATGATGCAGTTCAACATGTATCATCATTTCACCGTCGATGAGCACCTGATCCGCGCGGTAGGAGTTCTGGCGGCTATCGAACAGGGGCGGCTGAGCGAAGACCATCCGCTTGCCGCCGCCATATTCCCCACCATCACGGCCAAACGCGCGCTCTATGTGGCGGTGCTGCTGCATGATATCGCCAAGGGCCGGCCCGAGGATCATTCGATTGCCGGGGCCCGCATTGCCGAACATCTGTGTCCGCGCCTTGGTCTGTCGGCGGCCGAGACCGAAACCGTGGTCTGGCTGATCCGCCATCATCTGCTGATGAGCGAGACAGCGCAAATGCGCGATTTGAACGACTTCAAGACCATCCTCGATTTCACCGCGGTTGTGCAAAGCCTCGAACGCCTGAAGCTGCTGCTCATACTTACCGTCGCCGATATCCGCGCCGTGGGGCCGGGCGTGTGGAACGGCTGGAAGGGGCAATTGTTGCGCACGCTCTATGCCGAAGCAGAACCCGTGCTTTCGGGCGGTCATGCTTCGATCACCCGCAAGGAGCGTGTCACCGAAGCCCAGGCCGCCTTCTTCGACCGCCTGCCCAACTGGAGCGAGGAGCAGAAGACCGCCTATGTGGCGTGCCACTACGACGCCTATTGGCTGATCGTCCCGGCTGACAAGCAGATCAGGCACCAGGCGCTGATCGCCCGCGCGGCGGCCAAGAGTGTGGTAACCGATGTGGAGACCGATGCTTTCACCGCGATTACCGAACTCACCATCTATGCGCCCGACCATCCGCGGCTTCTCGCCTTGATCACCGGAGCCTGTGCGGCGGCGGGTGCCAATATCGCGGGCGCGCAGATTTTCACCACGACCGATGGCATGGCGCTCGATACCATTCTTATCCAGCGCGAATTCGCCGACGAGGATGACGAGAAACGCCGCGCCAGGCGCATTGCCGAGATGATCCGCCAGGCGCTTCGTGGCGAATTGTGGTTGAAGGAAGCGGTGGCGCGGGCCTACAAGCCGCAGATGCGCATCAATGCCTTCACCGTCGAACCGCGCGTCATCATCGACAATCAGTCGTCCAACCGCTTTACGGTGATCGAGATCAACGGCCTCGACCGCATCGGCCTGCTCTATGACCTGACCGAAGCGCTTTACCGCCTCAATCTCAATATCGCTTCGGCCCATGTGACAACTTTCGGGGAGAAAGCCATCGACGTGTTTTATGTGACCGACCTCACCGGCGGGAAAATCGAGAACGCGGCCCGTCACAAACGGATCGAGCAAACATTGACCGGCGTGCTTACTCCACCCGCACCTGCCAGCAAAATGCGGGCCTGAGCGCACGATGTCGCTGGTCAAATCGGCAGCAACGGTTGGCGGCCTCACCATGGTGAGCAGGTTGCTGGGTTTCGTTCGCGACCAGCTTATTGCCTACACCCTGGGCACGGGACTGGTGGCGGAGGCGTTCTTCGTGGCTCAGCGGTTTCCCAATCTGTTCCGCGCGCTGTTCGCCGAGGGTGCGTTCAATTCGGCTTTCGTGCCGCTGTTTGCCAAACGCATCGAAGGCGACGGCGAGGCCAAGGCTCATCTATTCGCCGTTGAAGTCTTCTCGGTGCTGCTGGCCTGGCTGCTGGTGTTCTCGGCCGCTGCGATGATGGCCATGCCGCTGCTGATGTATGGGCTGGCGCCGGGGTTCTCGGGCGATCCGGCAAAATTTGGTCTCGCTGTTGATCTCACCCAAATCTGTTTTCCCTATCTCCTGTTCATGTCATTGACGGCGCTGCAATCGGGCGTACTCAACAGTCTCAATCGTTTTACCGCTGCCGCCGCCGCACCAATCCTGCTCAATATAGTGATGATATTCTCAAATGCGGTGGCGTGGTATTTCGCCACCGGCGATACGCCAACGACCGGTTACATCTTTGCCTGGGGCATCTTTGCCGCCGGGGTGGCGCAGTATGCGCTGCTGGCGATTGCCTGCCGCAAGGCCGGAATGCCGGTGCTGCCGAATTGGCCAAAGCTCACGCCCGATGTGAAACGGCTGATCGCCCTTTCGGTGCCAGGCATCATCTCGGGCGGCATCATGCAGATCAATCTGGTGATCGCCACGATGATCGCCACCACTATCGACCGGGCGGCGTCGTATCTCTACTACGCCGACCGGCTTTACCAACTGCCACTCGGCGTGATCGGCGTGGCGATTGGCGTGGTGTTGCTGCCTGATCTTTCGCGCAAGCTGCGGGCGGGCAATGGAGCTGCCGCCCTGCACAGCCAGAACCGGGCGCTGGAACTTTCGCTGTTCCTGACCATTCCATCCGCCGTGGCGCTGATGGCCATTCCTGCTCCCATCCTGCACACGGTATTCGAGCATGGCGCCTTCAGCCGTGCCGATACGCTGGCGGTTGCTCCCACGGTGCTGGCGTTTGCGGCGGGGCTTCCGGCCTTCGCCATGACCAAGGTATTCCAGCCCGGTTTTTATGCGCGGGAAGATACTTCCACGCCGATGCGTTTTGCCATTGTCTCGGTGGCCGTCAATATTGTTGCCAGTCTTATCCTGGCGTGGTGGTTTGGCCATGTCGGCATTGCCATGGCAACCTCGATTGCGGCCTGGGTCAATGCCGGGCTTCTCGGCGTCACGCTGTCACGGCGGGGTTACTACGCCGTCGATGACCGGTTGCGCACCCGCCTGCCGCGTATCGTTGTCTCGGGATTGCTGATGGGCGGCCTGCTGCTGGCTGGCGTCTCCTACCTGTCGGCCTATTTTGCCGAAGGGGCCGGCTTCATCGCCGAAGCCTGGGCGCTGCTGGTGCTGGTGACGGGTGGCGGTGCTGGCTATTTCGTACTTGCCCACGTTACCGGGGCGATGCGGCTTGATGAACTCAGATCCATGCTGAAACGCTAGGCAAAACCGGCTACAACAGCAGTCATGACAGACGAAACACCAGACAAGGATGTGGCCTTCGGTTTCCGCCGGGTAGGCGAGGCCGAGAAGCAGGGCCTGGTCAACGAGGTCTTTGCCAAGGCCGCCCATCGCTACGACCAGATGAACGACCTGATGTCGGCGGGCCTGCACCGGCTGTGGAAGGACGATCTCATAACCATGCTGGCACCGCCGAAACAGGCAACCCCCTTCGATGTGCTCGACGTGGCCGGCGGCACCGGCGACATCGCCTTTCGCATTGCCAGGGCCGGTGGCAGCGGCACCCATGTGACGGTGGCGGATATTTCGCCGGAGATGGTGGCTGAAGGCAGAAAACGGGCCGAGGCCGAGGGGCTTTTAGGCGCTTGTAATTTCACCGTCGGCAATGCCGAGGCATTGGCGTTTCCCGACAAGACATTCGATGCCTGTACCATCGCCTTTGGTATCCGCAATGTCACCCGCATCGACCGCGCCCTGCGGGAAGCCTACCGCGTGCTGAAACCGGGCGGGCGCTTCCTGTGCCTGGAATTCTCCAAGGTCGATGTGCCCTTGCTCGACAAATTCTACGATGCCTATTCCTTCACCGTCATCCCAGCCGTTGGCAAAGTGGTGACCGGCGATGGCCAGCCCTATCGCTATCTGGTCGAATCGATCCGCACGTTTCCATCCCAGGAAAAATTCAAGACGATGATCAGCGAAGCGGGATTTTCCCGGGTCTCGTTTCGCAATCTCTCGGGCGGCGTGGCGGCCATTCATTCGGGCTGGCGCATCTGATGTTCGCAAGCGTCGCGCACATTTACAGGCTGGCCAAGGCCGGGCGCACGCTGGCGCGTTATGACGCGCTGCTGCTGCCCGAACAGGTTGCCGAACTGCCATGGCTGGCGCGCCTCGGGTTGAAGCTGGCGCGCTTCGGCAGTTCGTCTCCTGCGATGGATGCCAACAGCAGGCTCACTGCCGCGTTGTCGGCGCTGGGGCCCAGCTACATCAAGCTCGGACAGTTTCTGGCAACCCGGCCCGATATGGTGGGGGCCAAGCGGGCCTTCGAATTGAAGGCCTTGCAAGACCGCCTGCCGCCGTTTCCGATGGAAGAAGCCCGTGCCGCCATTCGGGCCAACCTCGGTGCTGACGTTGAAACATTTTTCAGCGAATTCGGACCGCCGGTGGCGGCGGCCTCGATCGCCCAGGTGCACCGGGCGAAGACCACCGGGGGTATCGATGCCGCGGTTAAAATTCTGCGCCCGGGAATCGAGAAGCGTTTTGCCGCCGATCTCGCGAGTTTCTTCTTTGCCGCACGCCTGATGGAGAAATTCAGCGCCGAAGGCCGGAGGTTAAGGCCGGTTGCCGCCGTTGCAATGCTCGAGCATTCGATGAAGCTCGAACTTGACTTGCGCATGGAGGCTTCGGCCATTGCCGAGATGACCGCCAACACCAAGGATGATCCGGGTCTTCGGCTTCCAAAAATCGACTGGCAGCGCACCGCCAAACAGGTGCTCACGACCGAATGGATCGACGCCACGGCGATCTCCGAGGTCGAAACGCTGCGGGCCAGGGGTTTCAACCTCAAGGCGCTGGGCGACATGGTGATCCAGAGTTTTCTGCGCCATGCCATCCGCGATGGTTTCTTTCATGCCGACATGCATCAGGGCAATCTCTTTGTTGACCATGACGGCAAACTCGTCGCGGTGGATTTCGGCATTACCGGCAGGCTCGGTGAAAAAGAACGGATGTTCCTTGCCGAGATTCTTTATGGCTTCATCACCCGCGATTATATGCGGGTGAGCCAGGTGCATTTCGATGCGGGCTATGTGCCGCGTGATCAAGACCCGGCGAAATTCGCCCAGGCGCTGCGCGCCATCGGCGAGCCGATCATGGATAGATCGGCTCAGGAGATTTCCATGGCGCGGCTGCTCACCCAGCTTTTCGAAGTGACCGGGCAGTTCAACATGGCGACGCAGCCGCAGTTGCTGCTGCTGCAGAAAACTATGGTGGTGGTCGAAGGGGTGGCCCGCACGCTCAATCCCCAGCTTAACATGTGGGTGACGGCGGAACCCGTGGTGCGCGGCTGGATCGAGCGCAAGCTTGGGCCTATTGGTAAAATAGAGGGGGCGGTTTCGTCGCTGGGGCATATGGCGTTCAGCTTGCCCGGCATGTTCGACCAAGCCCAGAAAGCCACCGCCATGCTCGCCACCATGGCCCAGTCCGGCGGATTGAAGCTCGACCGGGAGACCACCGAAGACCTGGCTAAGGCCCAGTCCCGCCATGGCCGGTTGCAGCGCTACGCCCTTGTGGCAGGTGCGGTGGCGCTGGTGGCGATCGCCGTCAAACTCATTTACTGAGATTTCCGGGCGGGTAGCGGCAGGCCGGGATTGCTGGCATAATCGCCCCATGACAACACTCACCGGAAAATCCGTACTACTCATTATCGGCGGCGGCATTGCGGCCTATAAATGCCTGGAATTGATCCGGGCGCTGAAGACCCGCGGCTGCGGCGTCAAGACCATCATGACCCGGGCGGCGGAAGAATTCGTGACGCCGCTGTCAGTCGCCAGCCTCACCGGTGAGAAAGTTCACACAGCACTATTCAGTCTTACCGACGAGATCGAGATGGGGCACATCGAGCTGTCGCGTGCCGCTGATCTCATTGTGGTGGCGCCCGCCACCGCCGATCTGATGGCGAAGATGGTCCATGGCCTCGCCGACGATCTGGCCTCGACAGCGCTGCTTGCCACCGACAAACCGGTATTGATCGCACCGGCGATGAATGTGCGGATGTGGACCCACGCGGCGACCCGGCGCAATCTCGAAACTCTTAAGCGTGACGGCGTCATCATCATCGGCCCCAATGACGGCGAGATGGCCTGCGGCGAATTTGGCCCGGGCCGGATGGCGGAACCCGCTGAAGTTCTGACCGCCATCGAACGGCAATTGCAACCCACGGCCAGACCGTTGGCCGGCCGGAAAGTTCTGATCACCGCGGGGCCAACGCGCGAGGCCATTGATCCGGTGCGCTATATATCCAATCACTCCTCCGGAAAGCAGGGCTATGCCCTGGCCGAGGCCGCCGTGGCACTGGGTGCGGAAACCGTTCTGATTTCGGGGCCGGTGAATTTGCCCATCCCGCCCGGAGCCGCCATGATGCCGGTCGAAAGTGCCGCGCAGATGCTGAAGGCCTGCGAAGGCGAGTTGCCCTGCGACATCGCCATCTTCGCCGCCGCCGTGGCCGACTGGCGGGTGGCGCAAGTGGCAGGCGAGAAGATCAAGAAGGGTGCTGGCGGAGTGCCGTCGCTTGCCATGGTCGAGAACCCCGACATTCTCCGCACCATCGCCATGCGCAAGGGCAAACGTCCCAAGCTGGTGGTGGGCTTTGCGGCGGAGACCGAAAGGATAGATGAGAACGCCAGTAGTAAATTGGTCAAAAAGGGTTGCGACCTGATCGTCGCCAATGATGTGAGAGCGGCCACCGGGGTGTTCGGCGGCGACCTTAACACTGTCCATATCGTCACATCGCAGGGCATCGACAAATGGCCCCAAATGACCAAGCGCGATGTGGCGATGCGGCTCATGCGGATGCTTGCTGGCCAGTTGACCGATACATCCGCCAAATGACCACGGTGCGCATTACCCGCCTCGGCAACGGCGATGGTTTGCCTCTGCCCGCCTATGAGACCACAGGTGCTGCCGGCATGGATATTCGCGCGGCTGAGGAGACGGTGTTGAAACCCGGCGCCCGCTGCCTGATGCCCACGGGGTTCGCCATGGCACTGCCGCAAGGCTTCGAGGCACAAGTGCGGCCGCGCTCGGGACTTGCCGTCAAGCATGGCGTCACCGTGCTCAATGCGCCGGGCACCATTGATTGCGATTATCGCGGCGAGATCAAGGTGCCGCTGATCAACCATGGCCGGCAGGATTTTGTGATCGCACGCGGCGACCGGATCGCCCAGATGGTGATCGCCGCTGTCACCCAGGCCACGTGGATCGAGGTCGAGACACTCGATGAAACCCAACGCGGCGGCGCTGGTTTTGGATCATCGGGAACCCGCTGATGGCGCTTTCATCCGATGAGATCGAACGTTATGCGCGCCACATAGTGCTGCAGGATGTGGGTGGTCCCGGACAGGCGAAACTCAGGGCCGCGAGAGTTCTGGTGGTCGGCGCTGGCGGTCTCGGCAGCCCGGTGCTGCTCTATCTCGCCGCCGCTGGTATCGGCACCATCGGCATCGTTGACAATGACAGCGTAGGTCTTTCCAATCTGCAGCGGCAGGTCGTGCACACAACCGAACGCGTGGGCGAGCTGAAAACCAAGAGTGCGCACGCGGCGCTGCATGGGCTCAACCCCCATGTGGATGTGGTCGAGCATCCCTACCGGCTGACGGCGGAAAACGGGCTGGAACTCATCTCGCAATACGACATCGTGGCCGATGGCTGCGATAATTTCCCGACGCGTTTCCTGGTGAGCGATGCCTGCTATTTCGCCAGGAAGACCTTGGTGTCGGCGGCGGTCGGCCAGTTCGACGGCCAGATTTCAACTTTTAAGCCACACGAAAAGTCACCCCATGGCACGCCGTGGCCGAGCTACCGTTGCCTGATGGGGGAAATCCCGCCGCGCGGGCTTTTCCCGGCCTGCGAGGAAGCCGGCATTCTGGGGGCATTGCCCGGCATCATCGGCGCCATGCAGGCCATGGAAGTCATCAAGGAAATTCTGCGGATCGGTGACAGTCTGGCCGGCCGTCTCGTTATGTATGACGCATTGTCGGCGCGCGTCTACGAGACCAGCCTCGCGTGGAATCCGGACAACCCGTTGAGCGGCCGCAATCCAACCATCATCACACTCGAAGCGGCAAACTACGAGGGCCGTTAACCGCCGTTCTTGATATCATCGGGACGCGGCATGGAGATGATGTTGTAGCCTGAATCGACATAGTGGATTTCTCCGGTGACGCCGCCTGAAAGATCCGACAGCAGATAGAGGCCGGCACCGCCAACTTCATCAAGGGTGATGGCGCGGCGCAGCGGCGCGTGGCTCTGTTGATAACTGAACATGGCGCGGGCATCGCCGATGCCGGCTCCCGCCAGGGTGCGCATGGGGCCAGCCGAAATCGCATTGACCCTTATGCCCTGGGGGCCATAGTCGGCGGCGAGATAGCGCACCGAGGATTCGAGTGCGGCCTTGGCCACACCCATCACATTGTAGTTCGGCATGACGCGGGTGGAACCGCCATAGGTCAGTGTTACAATCGAACCGCCACCCGGCATAAGTGCCGCGGCGCGCCGGCTGATCTCGGTAAACGAGAAGCACGAGATCACCATGGTGCGGATGAAATTCTCGCGCGTGGTATCGGCGTATTTGCCCTTCAGCTCGCTCTTGTCGGAAAATGCGATGGCGTGGACGAGGAAATCGATGTTGCCCCATTCCTGCCTTAGCGAATCGAAAACCGCATCGACGGTCGCAATGTCCTCGACATCGCAAGGCAGCAGTAGTTTTGAACCCACTGAATCCGCCAGCGGCTTCACCCGCCTGCCGAAAGCTTCGCCCTGATAGGTGAAGGCCAGTTCGGCGCCGTGTTTATGGAGCTGCGCGGCGATGCCCCAGGCAATCGAGTGGTCATTGGCGACGCCCATTACCAGGCCCCGCTTGCCGCTCATCAATCCATTGCTCATGTGATCAGCCGTTGAAGCGTTGAAAAATGAGAGTGCCGTTGGTGCCGCCGAAGCCGAAGCTGTTGGACATCACCACGTCGATCTTGGCGTTGTCGAGACGAGACCTGACGATGGGGATATCGGCGAATTCGGGATCTATTTCCTCGATATTGGCACTCTCGCAAATGAAACCCGATTTCATCATCAGCATGCAATAAATCGCCTCCTGCACACCAGTTGCACCAAGCGAATGGCCGGTGAGCGACTTGGTGGCGGAGATCGCCGGAAGATCGGAACCGAAGACAGCGCGGATGGCTTCGATCTCCTTCTTGTCGCCGATCGGCGTCGAGGTGGCATGGGGATTGATATAGTCGATCTTCTCTTTCACCGTCGACATGGCCAGGCGCATGCAGCGCGCGGCACCTTCTCCAGAGGGAGCGACCATGTCATAGCCGTCGGACGTTGCACCATAGCCGACGAGTTCGGCATGGATCCTGGCGCCGCGCGCCTTGGCATGTTCGAGTTCCTCCAGCACAACGGTACCGCCGCCGCCGGCGATGACAAAGCCGTCGCGGTTCTTGTCATAGGCACGCGAGGCCTTCTCCGGCGTGGCGTTGTATTTCGACGACATGGCGCCCATGGCATCGAACAAAACCGAAAGCGTCCAGTCGAGTTCCTCGCCGCCGCCGGCAAACATCACATCCTGCTTGCCCCACTGGATCATCTCGGCGGCATTGCCAATACAGTGGGCGGAAGTGGCGCAGGCCGAGGAGATCGAATAATTTATTCCCCGGATGCCGAAGGGGGTGGCCAGGGTGGCCGAATTGGTGCTCGACATGGCGGCGGGCACGGCAAAAGGACCGACGCGCCTTGGACCTTTTTCGCGGGTTATGTCGGCGGCGGCCACGATGGTCTTGGTCGATGGCCCGCCCGAGCCCATGATGAGGCCAGTGCGGTCGTTTTTCACGTCCTTCTCTTCAAGACCCGAATCGACAATGGCCTGCTGCATGGCCACATAGTTCCATGCGGCCCCATCGCCCATGAAGCGGCGCACCCGGCGGTCGATGGTATCGAGATCATAATTGGGCTGGCCGTGGACCTGGCAGCGAAAACCGAGGCGCTCGTAATCGGCGGCCTTGACGATGCCGGACTTGGCTTCGCGCAATGAACTCAGGACTTCCTGAACATTGTTGCCGATGCTCGACACGATGCCGAGACCGGTGACGACGACACGCCGCATGTTGATTCCTCTCTCTCAGGCCGCTTCGGGTTGGAACAAACCAACCTTCATGTCGGTGACATGATAGACCGATTCTCCATCGGCTTTCATGATGCCGTTGGCAACCGCAAGCTTAAGTCTGCGCAAAATTAGCCGGGTGACATCGACTTCATAAACCACTTTCTTCACTTTCGGCGTTACCATGCCGGAGAGCTTCACCTCGCCCACACCAAGGGCGCGGCCTTTGCCGGGTTCGCCGAGCCAGCCCAGGAAAAAACCGGTGAGTTGCCAGAGAGCGTCAAGACCCAAACAACCCGGCATCACCGGATCGCCCTGAAAATGGCAGGGGAAGAACCACAAGTCCGGCTTGATATCGAATTCGGCCACCACTTTTCCAAGACCCGCCGAGCCGCCGTCCGTGGAAATCCCGGTGATGCGGTCGAACATCAGCATGGGCGGCAGCGGCAATTGGGCGTTGCCCGGCCCAAACAATTCGCCCCGGCCGCAGGCCAGCAGTTCCTGGTAGTCAAAGTGCGATTTGCGTGCAGTCATACTCTATCGTTCATCCTTGCGTGAAGCCGGTTCATGGGAGCCCGTTGCCGGTGTTTCTAACACAATGGATTTGCCCCTTCAAAGCCCGCAATTGCAGGCGTCACGGCGCCGCAGTGAACCAGCGTTGCCAATTCAGCCATGCTTGGCCTATAAATGCCGCGAACCATGCACTTTACCAACCAGGAAATTGCTGAAAAACTGCGGGAAGCCGGACTTCGTCCGACGCGTCAGCGCATGGCGTTGGCGGAAATCCTGTTCAACGCCGGTGACCGGCATGTAAGTGCCGAAGCGCTCCATGGCGAGGCTCTGACGGCGCGCGTGCCGGTTTCGCTGGCAACCGTTTACAACACCCTCAACCAGTTCACCGATGCTGGCCTGCTGCGCGAAGTCGCCATTGAGGGCAACCGCAGCTATTTCGATACCAACACCTCCAACCACTTCCATTATTTTCTGGAAGGCAAGAATGAGCTGGTCGATATCTGCTCTGACGATGTGGAAGTAAGGGGTTTGCCCGCCCTGCCCGAAGGCACCTCAATCGACCGCATCGATGTGATCGTGCGCCTGAAGCGCGGCTAACCTCAAGAATTCGACATCGGATCGTGGAGGCCGTGCAGCCTCAGGGCGGCGGCACGGGCAAAGGCCAGGGTCAGGGCTTTGCGGCGTGAAGCATGCAGCGGCGTTTCCCCTCCCGGGCGGGCCTGCCCGCCGGTGGGGTGGCGTAGAATGTCAGCACCCCAATGGTCAGCGACGATCAATCCGGTCTCCGCCGGGATGATCTCCTGGTCCATGGCTGGCGGAATGGCGAAGAACAGCCGGTCACAAAAATCCCGATATTCCGGCCATTTGCCATCGCTGCGGAAATCCGCCGGCGAGGATTTGATTTCGACGATCCAGATATGGCCCTGTTCATTCAGGCCGATGACGTCGGCGCGGCGGCCGGTAACCAGGGCGAACTCCGTCAGCGTGGCAAAACCAGCCGCGCGCAGCAACCGGCAGACACCTTTCTGCACCATCAGGGCGGTCTCCGATTGACGGCCATCGGGTCTTATTTCAAGTGTCACGCTTTGCTCTTGTTGTGTTGCGCGGTTTTCCCTTAGACTCTTGCCATAAATGGCGCGCCGGTCAACGGATGTGCCGGGGAGGGATAAATGGCCGCTCTGCTAGGGCTGAGCCAGTTGATCGACGCGGTCACCCGCTTCATCGGCTATCATGTGCGCTGGCTCATCCTGGCGGCGGTGCTGGTGAGCGCCATCAATGCCATTATCCGCAAGGTCTTCGATTCGAGCTCCAACGGCTGGCTGGAACTGCAGTGGCTGCTGTTCGGCGCGGTGTTCATGCTGGCCGCTGCCTACACGCTGCAAAAAAATGCCCATGTGCGCATCGATGTGGTGTCCAGCCGGATTTCAAAGAAGTCACGCGACGTGATCGACCTCGTCTGCCATTTGGTCATGCTGTTGCCGCTGACGGTCATCATGATCTGGCTCTCGGTGCCGTTCTTCTGGGAGAGTTTCACCGGCAATGAAGGCTCGCCCAATGCTGGCGGCCTCGTTGTGTGGCCGTCGAAATTCTTCATCCTCTTAGGAT
>JANLWG010000226.1:0-9741 GCA_031364405.1 Hyphomicrobiales bacterium | reverse complement strand
TGTGGTAGTCGAGGCGACGAGTTCAGGTGCCGACAGCGTGCAGTCGAGCGTCACTTTCACGCTTTCGACCGCCGTTGAAAACCTCACCCTCACCGGTGGCTCGGCGATCAACGGCATTGGCAATATTCTCGGAAACATTCTGACCGGCAACGGCGCGGCAAATACCCTCAACGGTGTGGGCGGTGCCGACACGCTCAGCGGCGGCGCGGGCGCTGATCTGCTTACCGGTGGTGCTGGTGTCGACAGCTTGACCGGCGGTGCCGACAATGACACGTTCAACTTTACGGCGGTCACCGAGAGTGGATTGACCGGTCTCGACCGTGATACCATCCAGGATTTTGCGGCTGGCGATCGTATCAAACTGTCGCTGATCGATGCCAACACCGGCGATGTTCTGGATCAGGCCTTCGTGCTTGACGCCGATGCATCGCACTCCACCGGCGAAATCTGGTTCCAAGTCTCCGGCGCCGACCTCATCGTGAGCCTCAACAACGACGCCGACGCGGAAGCCGACATGACATTCCTGGTAAAGAATGTTGGCAGCCTCGTTGCGGCTGACTTCATCCTCTAACGATCCCCCGCCGGACTGGATGGCTCCGCTGATTAACAATCCAGCGGGGCCACGTTCAGTTATGACTTCTCGGCCATCTTGTTTCCTTATCTGCGCCGCTCGATCGCATCCCAGATCAGTGCTGCAATATCGGCACCGCCGAATCTCTTCACTTCTCTAATTCCAGTGGGTGAAGTGACATTGATTTCGGTGAGGAAGCCACCGATCACGTCGATGCCGACAAATATGAGCCCGCGGGCCTTGAGGTCCGGGCCGATGGCGTCGCAGATTTCATGCTCGCGCTTGGTCAGCGCCGCCGGTTCCGGCTTTCCGCCCACATGCATGTTGGAACGGTTTTCATTGACCGCCGGAATCCGGTTAATGGCGCCGGCCGCCTTGCCGTCGACGAGGATGATGCGTTTGTCGCCCTTGCGCACGTCGGGCAGATATTTTTGGGCGATGAAGGGTTCGCGGAAGGCCTGGCCGAAAAGTTCGAGCAGCGCTGAAAAATTCTGGTCGCCCTCGCCCATGCGGAAAACGCCAGCGCCACCGTTGCCATAGAGCGGCTTCAAGATGATATCGCCATGCTCACGGCGAAAGGCGGCAAGCTCGACGGGATCACGAGTGATCAGCGTGTCCGGCATGAACTGGCCGTAGCGCAGCACGAAGAGTTTTTCTGGCGCGTTGCGAACTTCCGTTGGATCGTTGACCACCAGCGTCTTGGGGTGAATATGATCGAGCAGGTGCGTCGCTGTGATGTAGCCCATGTCGAACGGCGGATCCTGGCGCATCAGCACCACGTCATAAAGACCGAGATCGACCCGTTTCATTTCGCCCAGGGAGGCGTGATTGCCCGTCTCGTCGCGCACTGTCACATCTTGGCCCGAGGCCCACAGCGCGCCTCCGCCAAGCGCCAGCGTGCTGGTGCGGTAATAGAACAATTCATGGCCGCGTGCCTGGGCCTCCAGCATCATGGCGAAGGTCGAATCGCCCTTGATGCTGATCGCCTCGATCGGATCCATTTGCACGGCTATCTTGAGGGGCATGGCTCAATCGTCTCCGTAAAAAGCATTCTCGATGTGTCGCGGCCAGTGGTAAGGACTGACCGCGACGATGTCAAAACGGCAGAACTGGCGGGCGGCACGCTGATCGCGGCCCATCCAGCTGCGCGCCGCCGCCGAAATCCGCCGGGCCTGATTGGGCGTCACTGAATTGAGTGAAGCCTCGGTGGTGGCGCGCTGCTTCACTTCGATGAAGGCGGTAACATCGCCGCGCCGCATGATGAGATCGATCTCGCCCACCGGGCTGCGGTAGCGCTGGGCCAGCAGCCGGTAGCCCTTCAGCCGCAGCGACCAAAGTGCCGCCATCTCGGCCAGCCGTCCACGCCGTTCGGCCTCGTGTTTGCGGTCAGCCATTGGCATTTCCCTTGGCCACCAGGATGCGGGCATAGACATCCTTCCGGTTGAGATTGAAGCGCCGGGCAATGTCGGATGCGGCCTTGCTGGCGGGCATGGACTTCAAGGCCCCGGCGATAGCCGCATCGATCACATCCTGAGGTACTGCCTCGGGCTTTCCATCTGGCGGACCCACAAGCAGGGTGATCTCGCCTTTCACCGAAGGCCGCGCGGCCAGGGTTGCGGCGATGTCCAAGGCCTGCCCGCGCAGCACTTCCTCATGCAGTTTGGTAAGCTCGCGCGCCACCACCACGGTCCGATCCGGCAAGGCAATTGCCAGATCGCGCAGTGTTTCGATAATGCGATGCGGGCTCTCAAAAAAGATGAGCGTGGACTTGAGACTGGCCAGTTCCGCAAAAATTCTGGAGCGCTCGCCGTGCTTCTGCGGCACGAAGCCGAAGAAGCCGAAACGGTCGGTGGGCAGGCCCGACAACGCCAACCCGGTGAACACCGCCGATGGGCCGGGACAGCAGGTTACCGCGATCCCTGCCGCATGGACCTCGACCACCAGGCGGTAACCCGGATCGGACACCAGCGGCATGCCGGCATCGCTCACCAGCGCCATGGCGGCATTCTCCTTCAGCCGGGCTAGAATTCCGGGGCGCACTTTTTCGGCATTGTGTTCGTGATAGGCAAACAGCTTGGTGCGGATGGCATAGCGATCGAGCAGCTTCGCCGTATTGCGGGTATCCTCGCAGAGAATGACATCGGCAGCGGCAAGCGTGGCAAGCGCCCGGATGGTGATGTCACCAAGGTTGCCGATGGGGGTCGCCACAATATAGAGGCCCGGCTCCAGTGAGTTGGGCTCGAACTGGGCAGTGCCGATGGTGTAGCGGCGGATGGGCTTGGGTGGAGCAGGAGTCATTTTTCCATGCTAGCCCGCCTTCAGCGCCAGCGGGAGTAGTTTAGTGGCCAGCGCCACCGCGAGCCGATTTCGCTGCATCCTTGGCCGCCTCGAATTGCGCCCGGCGCGCGGCAATCTCCTGGGCCGAGAGCAGATCGACGTTGCAGTAATCACGCTTCCACGTGGCATCGGCTGACCATTTCAGGGCCGACTGCACGGTGGTGCGCGGCGCCCTGGCGGTTTCGAGAAGCATTAGCGCCAATTCCACCGTCAAATCCTGCGAGTCCACATCCTTTGGCCTGCCTGCGCCGTTGCCGAGCGGGAAGTCGCTGAACAGAAAACGTGGCACCCCCACATGCTCGACGATATCCTTGGCACATCCCATGATCACGCTGGCAATACCGTTCTCCTCAAGGGCACGGGCAGCCAGGCTCACACTCTGGTGGCAGACCGGGCAGTTGGGAACCAGAATGGCGGCATCGGCATTCTCTGCCTTGCAGCGGGCGACCAGCTCGGCGCAATCGATATCGCTGGTGGTACGCTGGCTGCGGTTGGTCGGCAGCCCATGAAAGTGTTGCGTGAGTCCGCCGATGCGGCCCCGCCCGGCACTCCGCCGCAGTGCCGCCAGCGGAAAGTAACTATTGATGTCCTCCGCCGTCGTATGGGCGCGGTCAATGGTAACATGCGAAATGCGCAGGTCGGGATCGGTCGAGGTTTCACCCGAATAGACCTGATAGAACTTCGCCGCCGCATTATAAGGAGCGCCCGGCCCCTGGTCACCCTTGTCCGGCTGATAGGGCGCCGCGGTCGTGACCAGCGCTATCCGCGCCTGTGCCAATGGCTTCGAGAACGAATGAAACGGCACATCGTTGAAATGCGCCCATTCATAAGGCGCGCCATAACCCAGCGCCTGATAGTAAGTCCGGATGCGTGCGAGATAGGCAATGGCCGCATCAGCTGACATTGTTCGGCAGTTGCTCCTCGCGTTTGGCGATGAAATCGCGCAAGCCTTCGGCGATGCCTTCCTCGAGCTTGGGTTCCTCATAGGCGGCCAGCATGGCTGCGGCCTTCTCGCGGCCGCGGGTGTCGTGGTCCTTCGCACCTTCGGCTGACCATTGTTCGAAGGAGTTGAAGTCCATGATCGAGGGAATGAAGAAGGCGCTCTCGAAATGATCGAGCGTATGCTTGGTGCCGAGGAAATGTCCGGCTGGCCCCACTTCGCGGATCGCCGCCATGGCGTCCTGAAAATCATCGAAGGAAAGTCCGCCTGCGTATTTGTACCAGCCGATCAGTTGCTCGGCATCGGTCATGAATTTTGAATAGCCGCAACACAGGCCCGCCTCCAGCCAGCCCGCCACATGCCAGATGTAATTGGCGCCCGCGAGGATCGCCGCATGCATCAGCATGTTGGCTTCGTATCCCGCCTGCGCATCATTGAGTTTCGAGCCCACATGAAAGCCCGAGGTGCGCCATGGCAGCTTGTATTTCCGGGCGAGGGCTCCCATCAGATACATCATCTGTGCGGCTTCCGGCGTGCCGCCCATGGGAGCCCCGGTCTTCATGTCGACGGTGACCATGAACTGGCCGTAAAGCTGCGGACTGCCGGGACGAATGAGCTGGGTGAAGGCAACGCCGGCCAGCGCCTCGGCATTCACCTGCGCCACCGCGCCCACGGCGGAGGCCGAAGTTGATGCGCCACACAGCGCGAAGGGTGCGAGAATCAGCGGCTGGTTATGGCGCGCATAAACCTTCATCGCATCCAGCATGGTGGCATCCCACACCAGCGGCGAATTGCAATTGGTGATCGACACCAGCACGGTGTTGTCCTTTACATAAGTCTCGCCGAAGACGATGCCCGCCATCTTCATCACATCCTCGGCGCGCTCCTTCGAGGTGACGATGCCCATGAACGGCTTGTCGGAATATTGGAGCGCTGAATGAATGATATGCAGATGCCGCTTCGGCACCGGAACTTCCATCGGCTCGCAAATGATCGAGCTGGAGGAATGCAGGGCCGGCGACATATAGGCGAGCTTGTGGAAATTATTGAGGTCTTCAAGTGAGCCGTAACGCCGCTTGTTGTTGAGATCGCGCACATAGGGCGCTCCATACATCGGCACGAACACGGTATTCTTGCCGCCGATTTTGACCGTGCGCTCGGGGTTGCGGGCGTTGAGGGTAAACTCCGGCGGCACCAGTGCGATGAGCGACATGAGCAAGGCGCGGTCGATATGCACCCTGGTACCTTTGACATCGGCACCGGCGGCCTTCCACATGGCGATGGCCTCATCGTCACGGAATTCGCAGCCCACCTCTTCGAGGATTTTGAGCGATTCCTCGTGGATCAGTTCCACCGCCTCGTCGGGCACCATCTTATAAACCGGAATATTTCGCACCAGCGTGGGGAATGAGATAATGGGTGCGGCCCGCAGCGCGCGGCGGCCTTCACGTCCGCCAGCCCGGCGCCCGCTGGCTGAAACCTGTTTTGACAGTTCGACCGTATTGACCATGATCCTCGTCACCCTGCTTTGACCGCAATAGAACACACCGTCGAAGCCAAGTTCAACCAGAACAAGTTGCCCGTTTGGCTTGAGCCCAAGTCAAGCCGTCTGGATCAGCAGCCAGTCACGCAGGATTTCCGCCTCGCGCGGCAAGGGGCGCTCGGCACTCCAGGTGACATAGAACGAATGCGGCGCCACCATCCGGGCTTGCGTCACCTGAACGAGGCTGTGCCTGGCGATCAGCGTCTTCACCTGGCTGAGCCAGCCTAGCGCCACGCCCTGGCCATCCTGAGCTGCCTGGAGCGCTATCACATAGCTGTTGAAGCGGCGTACGTTCAGTTTCTTGCGGACGATGCCGGCCTCGTGCAGGAAATCGGCCCATGTCGTCCAGGTCCAGTCGATACCCTCGACCGACAGCAGTTGCAAATCGGCCAGGTCTTTCGGCGACTTGATTTTGTGGTGCGTTACCAGGGCCGGGCTCGCCACCGCCACGATGCCATCGTCGAACAGTTTGGTTGCCACTTCTCCCGGCCATTTGCCGTCGCCGTAACGAATGCGCAAATCCACATCGGGCCGGTACAGGTCCTGGGGCCGGTCCGAGATAAGGTGATCGATGACAATGTCCTGATGGGCATTCCAGAACGCGCCAAGGCGCGGCATCAGCCACAATTGGGCGAAAGCGGTGGTCGAGCCGATCGACACGGTGCGGATGGCGTTGTCGCTGTGCACCGATTGCAGGCTTGCCGAAATGCGCTCGAAGGTTTCACGCAGGGTGCGATAGACGGTTTCGCCCTCCGGTGTCAGTTGCAGGGCCCGGTGCAGGCGGATGAACAACGCCCGCCCGATCTCATCCTCTAGCATCTTGACCTGTTTGGAAACCGCTCCCGGTGTTACGTTAAGTTCGGTGGAAGCCCGTGTCAGACTTAAATGCCGCGCGGCCGCCTCGAACGCCGCAAGCGCATTGAGTGACGGCAGATTGTAATGACGGCGTACCATGATCAAGGCAGCCTAGCAGAGCAGTCTCGATTGAGGAAAGTTCATTTGAAGCACCGGTCCGCCGCCGCACCGGGGAAAGCTCCTTGTCTAAAATTTTACGACTTATGTTGACGTCCGTGCTGGCTAAGGCCACAATGGCTATTCAGGGGAGCGACTAGTGCAAGGGCAACTTGCGCAACATCACCGACAACAAAATTGGGGGTGCCCGGGTCCCCTCGGGCATACAGGGAGGAGCCGTTATGGCCGAACAACATCATATGACGGAGGACGAGAAAGTCCTCCACGGTATGGGCTATGCCCAGGAACTGACGCGCCGCATGGGCGGGTTCCAGAATTTCGCGATTTCCTTCGCCATCATCTGCATCGTGGCCGGCGGCATCACCTCTTTCCCGGTGGCGCTGAGTGCCGGCGGCGGCATTTCCATCGGCGTCATGTGGGTGGTGGGTTCGCTCTTCGCGCTCCTCGTGGCCGCCGCCATGGGCCAGGTCGCCTCGTCCTATCCGACGGCGGGCGGCATCTATCACTGGTCGTCGATCCTCGGCGGGCGGGGCTTCGGCTGGGCCGCCGCCTGGTTCAATCTCCTCGGGCTGCTGTTCGTCGTCTCCTCGGTGAACTTCGGCGTCTATTTCCTGTTCCGCGATCTGTTCCTCGCCCAGGTTCTGGGCTGGGACGTCACCAACTGGGTTCCCGCCGGCGAGTTCTCGCGCGGCTGGTGGATGCAGACCATCGTCATCAGCCTGGTGACCGCGCTTCAGGCCTACATCAATCACTATAAGCTGAACCTGACCACCAAGCTGACCGACTGGAGCGGTTATCTGATCCTGGCGACGGCGGTCGTGCTGACGATATCCATGCTGGCCTTCGCGCCATCGCTGGATTTCGGCCGGCTGTTCACCTTCCGCAACTTCACCGGTGAAGCGGGCGGCAACGTCTGGCCCGCCGCGAGCGTGGGCATCTATGTGATGCTCATCGGCCTTCTGCACGTGGTCTATACGATCACTGGCTTCGATGCCTCGGCCCATACCTCGGAAGAAACCCGCGACGCCCAGAAGGAAGTGCCGAAGGGCATGCTCCGCTCGGTGTTCTGGTCGTTCGTCTTCGGCTATGTGATGGTGTGTTCCTTCGTGCTGGCGCTGCCGGACCAGAAGGACGCGGCGGGCGTCGTCACCCTGGACGGTGTGGCGGCGGGCGCGGCGCAAGGGTGGAACGCCTTCAACTGGCTGATCGCCCAGACGCCGATTCCCTTCGCGTTGAAGGCCCTCATCATCATCGGCATTGTGGTGTCAAACTTCCTTTGCGCGCTGGCCGGCCTCACCTCCTGCTCGCGCATGATGTATGCCTTTGCCCGTGACGGCGGCCTGCCGATGTCGGACATGCTCAAGAAGGTCGACCCGCATCTCAAGACTCCGGGCGCGGCGATCTGGGTGGGCGCCGTCCTGGCCATCATCGCAACCCTCTATGGCGGTGCCTTCCTGGTGCTGTCCACCGGCTGCGCGGTGTTCCTCTATATCTCCTACCTCATGCCGATCGCCGCCGCCCTCAGGGCGGAGACGGCGGGGAAGTGGAAGAACAAGGGACCGTTCAATCTCGGTGGAGCTTCGGTGCTGGTCGCGGCACTGGCGCTCGTCGGTTGCGCCATCCTGATCCTTGTGGGCGTCCAGCCCTACAACGAGAAGGTGGGTTACCTCATCGTCATGATGATCTTCGGGCTCATCGGCCTGTGGCAGTCGATGGACGGACGGATGCCAATCGGACTGTTGTTCGGTCTGCTGACGGCGGCCGCTGTCTATTACTTCTGGCACGTTCCGGGCGAAAGCTTCGGGCTCTACGCGGCGATCGTGGTCGCCATCGTCATGGCGGCGCTGATCTTCGTGGTGCAAGGCAAGCGCTTTGCCGGCCCGCCCATCGGCGACGAGATCAAGAAGCGCCAGTCGGCGATTGCCGAGCAGGAAAAGGCCATCGAAGCCGCTTCCTGAGACCCACGCGAAACCATCGGGGGCGGCCTTCGGGCCGCTCTTTTTCTTTACGAGTTTGCTTCAGCACGGGTGGAGAAAGAGATGTGTTCACTTCCGGCGGCTGGTTTCAGATCACATACGACTGCAACGGCGCAAAGCCGTTGAAGGCCACCGAAGCATAGGTCGTCGTGTAGGCGCCGGTTGCCTCGATCAGCACTTCATCACCCACCGTCAAAGTGACGGGGAGATCATAAGGTGTCTTCTCGTAGAGCACGTCGGCGGAATCGCAGGTGGGGCCAGCGACGACGCACGGGCTCTTTTTATCGCCATCCCTGGCGGTGACAATCGGATAGCGGATCGCCTCGTCCATAGTTTCGGCGAGACCGCCGAACTTGCCGATGTCGAGATAGACCCAGCGTTGGCTGTCGTTGGCATGTTTCTTCGACACCAATACAACTTCCGCCTTGATCACTCCAGCATTGCCGACCATGCCACGGCCCGGTTCGATAATGGTTTCGGGAATCGCATTGCCGAAATGCCTGGTGAGGGCATCGTGAATGGCGTTGGCATAGGCGCCGGTGCCCGGCACCTGCTTCAAATACTTGGTGGGGAAGCCACCACCCAGGTTGACCATCGACAGGGTGATGCCATGGGCCGCCATCGTGTCGAAGATCGCCTTGGCTTCGGCCAGGGCCGAATCCCAGGCGGCAAGCCTGGTCTGCTGCGAGCCCACATGGAAAGAAATGCCATGGGCTATAAGGCCGAGCCCATGGGCCTCAAGCAGCACGTCCACCGCCATGGCGGGCTCGCAGCCAAATTTGCGCGACAGTGGCCATTCGGCACCGGCCCCATCGGTGAGGATGCGGCAGAACACTTTGGCGCCGGGAGCCGCGCGCGCCACTTTTTCAACCTCTTCAACCGAATCAACCGCGAACAGCGAAACCCCCAGCTGATGGGCCCGCGCGATATCGCGCTCCTTCTTGATGGTGTTGCCGAATGAAATGCGCTCGGGTGTGGCACCGGCGGCGAGGCCCATTTCGATTTCGGCGACAGACGCCGTATCGAAACACGAGCCCATGGCGGCCAGCAGTTGCAGAATTTCCGGTGCGGGATTGGCCTTCACCGCATAGAAAATACGGGTGTCCGGCATGGCGCGGCTGAAGGCGCGATAATTGTCGGCAATGACTTCGAGGTCGACGACGAGGCAGGGTCCCTCGGGACGCCGGTCATTGAGAAAATCGAGAATGCGGGCGGTCGCGGCCATGGGGGTCATCTCCCGATAGGAAAAAGCGTTGCCATAGCCAGCGCGGCGTTGTGAACCCACGCGATGGAGACGTGGAATACACTTGTACCGCGTACTGACTTTCGCCTTGGCTTGATTGGGAGACCCAATCGCACTTGGGGCAATGATAGTGGTGCCTCTCAGTAACCCCGGCCTTTG
>JANLWG010000027.1:0-4086 GCA_031364405.1 Hyphomicrobiales bacterium | reverse complement strand
CTCACCTGATACAAGTTGGATATTCCGTTGAAATACTGATTGTTTGAATTTCGAATGCCCCAACGGCCAGTCAGAGAAAATCGTATATACAAACGCCTATACATTTGTCAATCCGCCCTTAAGCTGCCGCCCTGGGACTGTCCTTGCTGATGGTTGACTCGCTATAATGCCCCCATGCGGTTCCCACCTTCATTCCTCGACGACATTCGCGGCCGGGTTTCGATCTCCTCGGTGGTTGGGCGCAAGGTCGCGTGGGACCGGCGCAAGACCAATGTGGGGAAGGGCGACTATTGGGCGTGCTGCCCGTTCCATGGCGAGAAGTCGCCGTCCTTTCATGTCGATGACCGCAAGGGCCGATATCATTGTTTCGGCTGCAAGGCCTCGGGCGATATCTTCACTTTCCTGGTCGAGAAGGAAGGCTTGAAATTTCCTGAAGCGGTGGAGCATCTTGCGATGGAGGCGGGGCTGCCCATGCCGCAGCTAACGGCAGCTGATGTTGAGCGCGAGGTACTGCGCGCAAGCCTTTATGATATAATGGAAATGGCGGCGCAGTTCTTCGAGGCGGAACTGCAGTCGGCACGTGGCGCCAAGGCGCGGGGCTATCTGGCGGACCGTCAGTTGTCGCCCGCCATCCAGAAGGAATTCCGCCTGGGCTACGGCCCCGATGACCGCGCGGCCCTGCGTTCGCATCTTGCGGCCAGGAATATCACCGTCGCGCAGATGGCCGAAGCCGGGCTGGTGATTGCCGGCGAGGAAATCCCCGTAGCCTACGACCGCTTCAGGGACCGGGTGATGTTTCCGATCCGCGATCCGCGCGGGCGGGTCATTGCTTTCGGCGGGCGCGCGCTCAACCAGGATGCTCCGGCCAAATATCTGAACTCGCCGGAAACGCCGCTGTTTCACAAGGGCAACGTGCTCTACAACCTCGACAAGGCACGAGGGGCCGCCCATGAAAAGGGCGCCATCATCGCGGTCGAGGGTTATATCGATGCGATCGCCATGCACCGGGCGGGATTGCCCCATGTGGTGGCGCCGCTGGGCACGGCCCTCACCGAAGATCAGTTGGGCCTTCTGTGGAAAGTGGCGGCCGAACCTACCTTGTGTTTTGATGGTGACAGTGCCGGCGCCAAGGCCGCCTACCGGGCGCTTGATCTGGCGCTGCCTTTGCTCAGGCCCGGCCACTCGCTCAAATTCGCCATGCTGCCCGAGGGCCAGGACCCCGATGACCTGCTTAAATCCGAGGGGCCTGAGGCGGTCAGATCGGTGGTCGAGGCGGCGCAACCCTTGTCGGAAATCCTCTGGCAGCGGGCGCTCGCCATGAACGACAGGGCGACGCCCGAGCGCAAAGCCCAGTTCGAGCGCGATCTCCGCGGGCTGGTTTTCCAGATCGGCGATGAGACCGTGCGCAAGCATTATCTGGCCGATGTGGGAGACCGTCTGGCTGGCCTGTGGCAACGGGCTGGCGCCAAGGCGCAGCGTGGCGGGTTTCAGCCCCGGCCCCCATGGCAACCCGGGAAATTCGGCAAGAACCAGCAAAAACCGTGGGATATCAAGGCTCCACCGTCGCCTCAACTCAAAGCCTTGGCGGCCAGCGGGCAATTTCGCAAGGGTTCGGAACTGCGCGAGCGGATGATTGTGCTCACCCTGATCAACCACCCGGAGCTGCTGCATGAGTTCCTCGACGAATTTGCCCACCTTGAACTCCAATCACCCGAGCTTGACTCTCTGCGCACACAAATCATAGATAGCGCCGCATTGGGATCAGGCCTTGACGGGCCTGCTCTCAAGAGCCACTTGTTGCACCAGGGTCTGGGGCCGGTTGTCGGCCGCCTTCAAACCCAGGCGAAGCGGCTGAACGAATGGTTCCTTGGGAGCGGGGCAGCGCAAGATGACGCCCGCACAGGCCTTCGTCAGATGATCGCCCTGCACCGGAAAACGATCACTCTCGAACGGGAGTTGAGAGCTGCGGAAGCCGCTTTTGCTGCCGTTCCGACGGAGGAAAACCTTAACGCGCTCAACGGGGTGCGCGAACAGTTGTCGTCTCATGCCGGTTCCGAAGCCCAGATCGAGGGTTTCGGCATCGCTTCGGGAAGGCCAGCTGACGTCATCACCTAGAGCCTTCGGCGCACCAACAAGGTTAAGCGGCAGTTAAGACCGTTCCGCCTAGTTTCGCACCGAATCACTGTAATGCTATGGCGAATCACTTCGCCCATTGAAGCAAGGACCGGACCATCCATGGCTCGCACGCCAACGCGCCCGCAAACCAACGAAGACCAGGAACCGCAGGTAGCGCCAGACGAGGCCGAGGCCCCGGAGGCGCAAGCTGACGGCCAGGATTCGCCGGTTCTCGATCTCTCGGATGCCGCCGTCAAGCGGATGATCAAGCTCGCCAAGGCGCGCGGCTTTGTCACCCTTGATGAACTCAACGCGGTGTTGCCGTCGGAAGAAACCAGCCCCGACCAGATCGAGGACGTCTATTCGATGCTCAATGAAATGGGGATCAATGTCGTCGAGAGCGAGGAAGAGGCTGAAAATGTCGTCGCCAAGGTTGAGGGCGAGCAGGAGGCCGAAAGCTCCGAAACCGCCGTCATCAAGGTCGAAGCCGCCAAGGTGCCGAGCGACCGCACCGATGATCCGGTGCGCATGTATCTGCGTGAAATGGGGCAGGTCGAGTTGCTGTCCCGCGAGGGCGAAATCGCCATCGCCAAGCGCATCGAGGCTGGCCGCGAGGCGATGATCTCCGGCCTGTGCGAAAGCCCGCTGACCTTCCAGGCCATCATCATCTGGCGCGATGAGCTGAACGAAGCCAAGATTCTGCTGCGCGACATCATCGATCTCGAGGCGACTTACGCCGGGCCCGATGCCAAGAAAAACCAGATGACGGTGCAGACGCCGGCCCCCTATGTGCCGCCCAAGGAGGAAGTGAAAAAGAAAGCCGAAGCCAAGCGCCCGGAAAACCGCCGCGCCGCCCAGGCTTTGCGCCGCCCGGGCGAGGACGACTACAGCGACATTCTGAGCCCGGAAGATTTCGACAGGCCGGTGGTTGAAGATGACGATGATGACGAGGGCGATGACCTTGGCGTGTCGCTCTCCGCCATGGAAACGGAACTGAAGCCCAAGGTTCTCGAAATCTTCGATTCGATCGCCCGCCAGTACAAGTCTTTGCGCAAGCTGCAGGACCAGGAGGTGGCCGAGTCGACCGAGCTGTCGCCATCCCAGGAGCGCCGCTACAAGAAGCTGCGCGACGATATCATCAACGAGGTAAAATCGCTGTCGCTCAACAACGCCCGCATCGAGGCGCTGGTCGAACAGCTCTACGACATCAACAAGCGGCTCAATTCGCTGGAGGGCCGCCTGATGCGGCTGGCCGAAACCTACAAAGTTCCGCGCACGGAGTTTCTCAAGGAGTATCAGGGCGATGAGTTGAACCCCGACTGGCTGAAGCGGGTGCAGCGGCTGTCGAAGTTCGGCTGGAAGAAATTCGTCAACGACGAGAAAGAATCGATCCGGGTTATCCGCGACGAGATCTACGAACTCGCCACCGCGACGGGCCTGCAGATCCCGGAATACCGCCGCATCGTTTCGATGGTGCAGAAGGGCGAACGCGAAGCCCGCATCGCCAAGAAGGAGATGGTGGAAGCCAATCTTCGCCTGGTCATCTCGATTGCCAAGAAATACACCAATCGTGGGCTGCAGTTCCTCGATCTCATTCAGGAAGGCAACATCGGGTTGATGAAGGCGGTCGACAAATTCGAATACCGCCGCGGCTACAAGTTCTCGACTTATGCGACGTGGTGGATCAGGCAGGCGATCACCCGGTCGATCGCCGATCAGGCCCGCACCATCCGCATTCCGGTGCACATGATCGAGACGATCAACAAGATCGTCCGCACCTCGCGCCAGATGATGCACGAAATCGGCCGCGAGCCCACACCGGAAGAATTGGCCGAAAAACTTTCGATGCCGTTGGAGAAGGTTCGCAAGGTGATGAAGATCGCCAAGGAACCAATCTCGCTGGAAACGCCGGTGGGCGATGAAGAGGACAGCCACCTCGGCGACTTCATCGAAGACAAGAACGCCATCCTG
>JANLWG010000159.1:0-3018 GCA_031364405.1 Hyphomicrobiales bacterium | reverse complement strand
CGACATGATCGATCTTCTCGCCCACGGCATAATCAGCAAACCGGTGGGGCGATCCAGCGAGACCACTATCCCACCCGGTTGTAGCAACGGGCGGGCAGGCAGCACCGAGAAATTCCACGGCTACGAACTTCGGCAGATCGGGAATGATCACGGCGGGTGCGGGCGCATTTTCATTGTGCTTGCGCACCAGCACCCAGCGCACAAAGGTCAGAACCGCCTCACCGCTTTGATTGAAGCCGGTGGAGCGCACATAGACGGTGCCGGTCGCACCGCTGGAATTTTGCTTGAGGCCAATCACCTCCGACACGGCGGACAGCGTATCGCCTGCATGGACGGTGTTCAGAAAGCGGCAGTCGGCGTAACCCAGATTGGCCACCGCATTGAGAGAAATATCGGCCACCGTCTTGCCGAACACCATGTGGAACACCAGGAGATCGTCAATGGGTGCTTGCGCATAGCCCACGGCACGGGCGAATTCAGCGGAGGACTGCACGGCAAAACGCGAACCATAGAGTGCGGTATAAAGTGCCTGATCACCCGCCGTCAGCGTGCGCGGCGTGGCATGGCGAATCACCTGGCCGACACGGAAATCCTCGAAAAAATTTCCGCGATTGATTTTGGTCATAGGGTAATCGCCTCGGCGATGGCGACGACGCGTTCGGCCATGGCCAGGTGCAGGCGCTCGACCATGCGGCCTTCGACGGTGATGACGCCTCTTCCGGCATTCTCCGGCAAGGCAAAGGCGGCGATCACCTGGCGCGACCAGGCAATTTCCTCGGGCGGGGGCGAGAACAGTTGGTTGCAGATCGCCACCTGGCCTGGATGAATGAGCGTCTTGCCGTCCATGCCAAGGGTGCGGCCCTGTTCGCATTCGGCGCGAAACCCGGCCTCGTCCTTGAAATCATTGTAGACGCCGTCAATGACATCGAGGCCATAGGTGCGGGCGGCGAGCAGCGTCATCGACAGCCAGGGCAGGATGGCAAAGCGGCCATGGGTGGCCAAGGCACGCGACTCCTTCAAGAGATCATTGGTGCCGAGCACCAGACATGAGAGCCTGGCCACCTGATGCACCGAGGCGATTTCGCGCACGTTGAAAATCGCCATGGGGGTTTCCATCATCGCCCACATGCGGGTGGCGGCTGCCCCGGCCATGGCGGCATAGATGCGCGAGACATTCACAATGTCGCCGGGGCGCGCCACCTTGGGCACCAGCACCGCGTGAGGATTGACGGTGGCCGCCATTTTCAGGTCATCAACACCCCACGGCGTATCAAGGCCGTTGATGCGGATCACCAGCTCGCGCCCGCCATAGCCCTGCGAGGCGACGGCCGTTGCCACCTTCGCCCGCGCTTCGACCTTGGCCTCGGGGGCGACTGAATCCTCAAGGTCGAGAATCAGCGCGTCGGCCGCAATGGTCTTGGCCTTGTCGAGTGCGCGTTCATTGGCGCCCGGCATATAGAGAACGCTGCGCCGTGGTCTGATGGTCATGGAACTTCCCCTGGTTTGCAGCGAAGTTAGCTTCTGCGCCCCAGCCTGTGAAGCACAGCTTTTAACCGGTAGTGGGTCAGTTTCAATTTCCGCAAAGGACCAGAAGCAGACATGCCGATTTGGCGGTGTGCTAGCCACGGCACTTCGACGGGTGTAGGATTCCCGGCATATTGCATGTTCATGCAGGGGCACGATGATGAGTATCCCCGCGCTCGACCGGAAGCTGCTGGCGATCCTGGCGGCCGATATGGTCGGCTACTCAAAGGCGATGGAGGCCGATGAGGCCGGCACCATTGCGCGATTGAAATCCGTTCGTGCCGAGCTGATCGACCCCGCCATCTCCCAGCACCATGGCCGCGTCGTCAAGCTGATGGGAGACGGCGCGCTGGTTGTCTTCGAGAGCGTGGTCGACGCCGTTGCTTGCGCAGCGCGAATCCAGAGGGCGGCGGCCGCGCGTAATGCAGGAATGCCGGAGCCTCAACGCATCGTCTTCCGTATCGGGGTCAATCTGGGCGATGTGGTGCTGGTGGACGGTGATGTCTATGGCGATGGCGTCAATGTCGCCGTGCGGTTGCAGCAACTCGCTGAGCCGGGCGGCGTGATCGTATCGGGCACGGCCTTTGATCATCTGCAGGGCAAGCTTGATTGGCCCCTCGATTTCGCTGGCGAGCAGCAGGTCAAGAATATCAGCCGCCCGGTGCGGATGTACCGGCTGAGGCTCGATGGCAAGCGGCTACGCTGGACCTTGCGCAAGGCGATGCCGCGCTGGACCAGGACGGCTGCGGCGGCCATCGTGGTGCTGGCTCTGGCGGGGGCCGGGACCTGGTGGTTCTTTCAGCCGGCGCCACTGGGGGCCAAGCCGTCGGTGGCGGTGCTGCCCTTCAATAATTATGGCGGCGACGAGGCCACCGGGCGTTTGGCCGATGGCTTGACTGAGGATATCATCACCGACCTTGCGCGGTTTCCCGAACTTGAGGTGGTGGCGCGGAATTCGACGGAAGTTTACAAAGGCAAACCGGTGGATGCCCGCCAGGTCGCAAGTGCGCTCCATGTCGGCTTCGTACTGGAAGGCTCGATCCAGCGGCAAAATGGGCGGGTGCGGATCACCGCGCAGTTGATCGATGCAAAAACCGGCAACCATCTTTGGTCGGACCGTTGGGACCGGCCTGCTGAAGACGTGTTCGCCGTCCAGACCGAGATCGCAGAGCAGGTCACCAACCGTCTGGGCGGCGGCGTAGGGCTGATTCAGGCGGCCGGGCGGGCCGCGGCCAAACGTAAACGGCCTGAAAACCTGAATGCCTATGATTATTATCTGCTCGGGACCGAGAAGATTGAAAAGCTCACAAAGGCGGATGAGGAGGAGGCCATCGCGCTTCTCAACCGCGCCGTCGAGCTGGACCCGGGGCTGGCTCGCGCCTGGGTCGAGCTTTATCATGCTCATATTTTATTGGACATTTTTGGCGTCAATCCCGAGGGCAACTTCAAGGCGGCGGCCGATGAGGCCGAACGCGGGGTTCGGCTCGATCCGAG
>JANLWG010000129.1:0-2595 GCA_031364405.1 Hyphomicrobiales bacterium | reverse complement strand
GGCTTCTTGCGAAAAAACGTAACTGTCAGATCGGCCTTGACGCAAGCACCGCGCGGAAATCCGCTTGCGCCATCAAGGCCTGATGGCACGTCAATGGCAATGACTGGAACCCCCGCGCCATTGATCATCTCGGCAAGATCCGCCGGAAAGTCCCGCGACAGTCTGGCACCGAAAAGTGCATCGACAATCAACCCCACTTCCTCATGCTGAGGTGCCCGGCGCAAAGCGGTGGGCCTCGAAGCATCGGCCACCGGACCCTTCGAGGCATCGCCTTCGGCGCTGCTCCTCAGGGTGAGGATATCGTGCAGATTTTCAACCTCCCCCTTCCACCTGGCCGCCATCGCTGCCGCGTCGCCGGCCACCTCGGTGTTGTCGCCCAGCAACGCCACGCGCACTGGCCAGCCCCATTGCCTGAGGTAGCGGGCCACGACAAAACCATCGCCGCCATTGTTGCCGGGGCCGCAGGCCACCAGGGTGGGTCTGGCGCCGTACCGCCTGACGATCTCCTCGGCCACGGCCCGGCCGGCATTTTCCATGAGGGTCAGGGAAGCAACGCCCGCTTCCACCGCCAGGGCGTCGGCGCGGTACATTTCGGCGGGCGTCAGCAATTCGTTCATGGCCACAGCATAACCGCCATATGGGCCTCGCGCCAATGGCCGCGATTACGTATTATCGCCGCAACCGAGGGAGGTTTCGATGACGACAGAACCCAATGATGCGGTAAAGCTCTTGGCTCAGCGCATTCTCGAAATGGGCTACGGCGACATGCCCGCCCGCGAGCGCCACGTGATCGAGCGGGTGGCCAAGCGGCTGGCGGTGTCGCGCAACATCAACAAGGAGTATGAAACCACCCAGGATTTCGGCGGCAGGCTGGCCGACCGCGTGGCAACCTTCGGCGGCTCATGGACATTTCTCATGTTGTTCGGGGCAGCACTGGTGGCCTGGGTTGTGCTCAATTCAATTGTGCTGGCGAAGTCCGGCGATGCTTTCGATCCCTACCCCTATATTCTTCTCAACCTGTTTCTCTCGCTGGTCGCCTCGATACAAGCCCCCATCATCATGATGTCGCAGAACCGGCTCTCGGCCAAAGACCGTCTGCAGGCCTCGCACGACTATGAAGTGAACCTCAAGGCGGAAATCGAGATCATGGCGCTGCATGAAAAACTCGACGAATTGCGCAACAAGGATCTGGCGAAGTTGATCAAACGATTCGAAAGCAAGTGAAGTGGCACAGAGGTCCCGTTAGAAACCGGCGCTTGTTACGGTGCCGAGCAACCGGCAATTTCCACGCCCCACAATGGAGTCCGCCATGCTCGAACTTCGCCCGGCCTGCGAGAATTGCAACAAGCCACTGCCGCCCCAGGCGGAGGACGCGATGATCTGCTCGTTCGAATGCACCTTCTGCGCTGATTGCGTGCAAGGATTGCTGCATAATGTCTGCCCCAATTGCGGTGGCGGCTTCGAACGCTGTCCGATCCGGCCATCGACAAACTGGCGAGGCGACAACGATACCAGCCACTTTCCTTCGTCAGCCAAAATCAAGCACCGCCCGGTGGATGTTCCCACGCACCGCGAGTTTGCGGCCAGCATTGCGCGTATCCCTCCGGCAAAAAGATGATAGTCGCGTGACGGTGAGGCCGCCGGCTATCGAATGGACTTGATTTCGACGTCCAGGCCGAGGTCGAGCCAGCTCCGGTCGGCGGTGATAACGGCCGCTTTTTTGGCCATGGCCAGGGCAAGGCAAGCGCGGTCGCCAAGCGACAGGCCGCGGCGGCGGGTGAGCGGACGCAGCGCGCCTGATTGCCACGCCTGCGCGGCATCAAAGCTAACGAGCTCGACGGCTACTTCGTTGAAGAGGTTCCTGATGGCGGCTTCGCCGAGACCCGTATCGGTCAATTTCGAAATCACTTCGGCAGCGTTGACACAGCTAATCATGGCGCCGCCCAACACCGCTGAGACGTGGCCCTTCCCCGGCTCATCCTGGAGATAGGCGAGCATGGCGGATGCGTCGAGTACGGCGCTCATTCGCTCTCAGCCTCGGCACGTCTCTCGGCAAGGAGTTCGTCGACCAGCGACCGGTCCCCCGCATGCTGCCTCACCAGTGCTTGCAACTTCGCCAGCGCCACGGCGGGCGTGGTCAGTTTCAGTACGCCATCTTCCATGCGGGCCGTGACCACGCCAGTCTCGTCCAACCCCATGGCGGCACGGGCCGCGGCGGGGATAACCACGCGGCCATTGGGCGCCACTTTCAGGCGCCACCAGCTCTGTTCCTCGGCGGATGTTTCAAACTTTCCGGTCGCGCCTTCAGCAAAGCCATTGTCAGTCATGATAATAATGCCAATTCTTGTTTCTCTGTCATTTCTTTTATTTATGACAGTTTTCCAAAAATGGCAACACCTATTCATTGCCCAATAATGCGGCTAACTGCACAAATCTTCGGCGACAACTCGGCATTGACTTTTGGTATTCTCCATCAAGCCATTGAAATTACTCACACATAGTTCTGGCATGGCTCGTGCAAATGCGTCAATGCGTTAACGCAAGGCAGAATTCAGACATGAAGAAGATCGAAGCCATCATCAAGCCGTTCAAGCT
>JANLWG010000127.1:0-1738 GCA_031364405.1 Hyphomicrobiales bacterium | reverse complement strand
TCGAGCGCGGGGATACTCATCATCGTGCCCCTGCATGAACATGCAATATGCCGGGAATCCTACACCCGTCGAAGTGCCGTGGCTAGCACACCGCCAAATCGGCATGTCTGCTTCTGGTCGATGCTGTCGAAAAACAAAAATAGCGTCGGTGACCAAAAATTTGCCGGGCCGTGGGCGCGATACTAGCAGAGCCAAGTGGGGGGATACACGATTTGACCAAAAGTCCGCCAGCGGCCACCGCAGTCGGACTAACGAGGGATTGAATTGCGAGCATCGCTCAAAGCATCATTCGGACGAATTTTTCGCATGATAGAATTTTCGACTTTTTCGACAGCTTCGACCTATCGCGTCTTTCTGAGCGATTCAGCAATGCGCTGAGCGCAGGCGGTCATGCCGCCGAGGCCGCCAGCTTGATCGAATCGGATTGTCGATTCTCAGGCGGGAGAGGGCGCGTGTTGCTCTTCGAGGGCAGCGATGAGCTCGGCGGACTGCGAAACCCAGCCGAACTGTCCCTGCACGGCAAGCAGGGACGCGTCATGATTAATTCGAGCCAAGCCGGGCTCGGCCGTGCAATCGGCCAACAGGAGACAGGTATAGTCCCGGAACATCGCATCGCGGAGGGTGGACTCAACACACACACTTGTGGTGCATCCAGTGAAAATTAGGCTCTTGATAGAACGCCTCTTGAGAACGCTGTCGAGATTGGTCTCATAGAAGCCGCTGTACCGGTGCTTGTAGAGAACGATGTCGCCGGGTTCGGGCGCCAGGTCCGGCACGATCTCCGTATTCCACGTGTCCCGAATGAGAATCCGACTAGCCCTCCCATCCGGGGCGGTGATTGCTTCGCCCACGCGCAGCCGCCGATGCTTGATCCGGTTTGGGCCATCGGGAGAACCAGCATCCGAAAGGTCCGCTCGGAAGGCCATTTTCAAGTAAACGACGCTGATGCCGGCCCGCCGCGCCGCGGCCAAGACGCGGGCTGTGGGCGCAATGGCGTTGCGGATACCGGAAATGTCGATGCCGGCCAGTGCGAATATGCCGCCATTGGAGCCGAAGTCATTCTGCATATCGACGACGATGACGGCGCTCTGCGCGGGATTGATTGCTAACGCTTCAGGCTTCGCACCGACAACGATCTGTCCGTTTAACTGCATCGCGTTTGCTCCCATGGAAACTGCACTGAGTGTACCCAACAAGCGTCATGCCGACAATGAGGAGCCATTAAAATGACCAGTGTGATGTTACCAATTGGCCCAGACCGTGTGAAAACTCAGCTTTGGTTCCACCAATGACAAAGACCGGCGAGTTTTTGAGGCTTCTGGTCGACCGGACGTTCGAATATTGCGAAAAATCGGCGCGCCGAGGGCCATTTCGAATGAATTTTCGAACGAGTGGGGAGTTTTCACACAGCCTGGGCCAAAAGCAGATGCGGTTCTCCCAAATTCAACAGAATCCTTGCATGGCTTAAATCGTGATTTCAGAACCTTTTCAGACTGGTTTCAGGACATTTGTGACCCCGGGTGAAAAGGTAGACACACTGAATAATGCAACAGGAAAGGCCCAAAAATGTCCATCACCTCTATCCTTCGGCATGAGTCGACGTTCAGCTCGATGGCGGGTTTGGCGACCGCCTGGAAAAGGTCGCAGCTGTGGTTTGAAGCCCGGCGACAGCGTTTGGCACGGCAGCTGACAGCCGATCGGCTATTGCAGCTTCGCCAGCGGGATCCCCAGTTTTATG
>JANLWG010000105.1:0-10932 GCA_031364405.1 Hyphomicrobiales bacterium | reverse complement strand
TTTCATAGAGCCCAAATCACCAAATCAAACATCAGATTCCCGCGCTCGCGGTGGTTCGATCGGAAAGAAAACTCGCTGAGATAGCGGTTCATGTGCTTCCGGCTCACATGAATATGGGTTGAACGAACCGACGTTTTGAACAGCTTCCAAAACGACTCCAGATTGTTCGTGTGATGCTCGCCACGAACCCATTCATTCTGATTGTGGTTTACGCTCCCGTGGTCATAGCCATACGCGGTGAGTAAATTGTAGCTCGGGAGTTCATCGGTTGAAATTTTCGTGCCCGGCTCCACGGTCATCAGCACAACCGGCTTGATGGTGTTCGTCTTTACATTGTCGATAACTTCAGTGACGATCCGGCCCTTACGTTGCTTCATGCCAAGTACCGTGACTTTTTGCGTGCGGCCTCGTCCTAGGTTGCCGGGCTGACGGCCACCGACGAAAGTTTCATCTATCTCGACGTGACCGCGAAGGGCGGTAAAGCCATCGGCCTTGGTCATCAAATCGCGGATTTGCTGGCCCATTCGCCATGCGGTTTTGTAAGTCACGCCAAGCTGCCTTTGCAGTTCCTTGCCGCTCACGCCGTGGCGTGTGGCGATGAAAAGATAGATTGCGTAATACCAAGTCTGGAGCGGCGTCCTGCTGTCCTGAAAGATGGTTCCGGCTTGCGGATAGATATGATGGCCACAGGCCGCACCAGAATAGGCTTTGCGCTCCGTCATGCGGTGAAAGGTGGTCTCCACTCCACAGGTCGGGCAGAAACCCTTGAGGCCATACCGCTGGTCCATCAGATGCTCAAGGCAGGCGTCATCATCCGGGAAACGGGCGAAGAAATCGCGGACCGAAAATTCAGGGGAAGTGGAAGGGCTCTTGCTCATGCCCCATTATATAAATCATCGCTGTACTTGTGTCAAGGGGATAATTCCCGGCTTGACAAGCAGGTTAGAATGTTCTACTTTTGTTCTTATGCTGATACATGGCTTTCCCATCACTGCAAAATTCCCCAAAGAGCTCGGGCTCGGTGAACGCTTCTGGTACTGGCGTGGGGCGTCGGGGCGAAATTACATTCATTCGATCTACGCCGCGGATGGCTGCCCGCCATTGCCGGGGGCTGTCTATGTGGCGGTGCGACGGGCGAATGGCGAGCGCCGCGCCGTAGGTATCGGGCGTTTCCCCAATTTTTGGGGTGGCTCGGTGGATGGTTTTGTCGATAGCATCATCGCAAGTCTGGATGCCGATGAAATTCATGTCCATCTGCTGGCGCGCGATGATCAGGCGGCCCAATCGGTCTGTCAGGACCTCGATCTTGCTTTGCAGGAACTTGCACCGCCGCGCGATAGTTACCGCGGGTTCTATGAAGCGCCTCAGCTGGCACTCGCCTGAATTCCCAATCGGTTCGCCAATTCTTCAAGCCGGGCATCGTGAATTTCCATCTCTCGGAGATGCTTGAGGGTGCTGCGCACATAGTCCATGCAATGTCCCGATTCGCCCTGGCCTTGACGCACCAGCCGCACCAGTTCGCTGATTGCGAGTGCGCCTGCATATTGCCGGTGCGAGCGGTCAACCAGATAAGTAATCGCCTCCACCGTTCGCCCGCTGCGCAACAGTTTGATGGTTTTGGTGGCTTCGACATAAACCGATGTCACCTGCTCTCGTGCCCTCAGGTAGGCCAGCGTCTCGTCACGGGCCGCCGCCTCGACACGGTAGGCCATTCCATGGCAAGAGCCACCACGATCCAGTCCCAGCACGAGGCCGGGATTTTCAGGTGTTCCGCGATGCACGAAGGAAGCGACACAGAGCCTGCGATGGTAGCCGCGAATCAGCGCGGGCTGGCACTCGACAAAATCAAAGCCTGGCCGCCACATCAGCGAACCATAGCCAAAAACCCAGAACTTCCGATTAGCCGTCATCATGTTCGTATAACGAAAGACCGCCGCAAATAAAATGAAATCAAAGCTCAAGAGGCCGTGGCGCATGGTAGCGCCTCTCGTCACAATCATTGCGCTTTTTGGCGCATGGTCGGCCTATTGGTTTGTCGCCAGCGCGATGGCACAGAATTATGCGGCCGGCGCCCGCCAGCAATTCGCCGCCCGGGGCCTGAGCCTCGTCTGTGCCAGTGAAGACTGGGGTGGATATCCGTTCCGATTCGAATTCGATTGCAAAGAACCGCTCCTCACGCTGCCGGGTGGCCAAATTCTCCGCAGTGGATCGCTCTTCGCCGTGGCCCAGGCCTATGATCCCAGCCACGTTATTGCACTGGTTGACGGACCAGGCACCCTAACGCTGCCAGGAGGTGTAACCTACGCTATCACCCATGATCTCGCTACTCTAAGTGTCGACGCCAACCGCCAAGGAACTTTTCACATTGCCGCCGACATTCCAAATTTCACCGGCGCCGCACTGTTCGTCGCCAAAGATATCCAACTGCACACCCGCCCAGCCAAGGATCACGCCAATGATATTGCCATCACCCTGGAGAATGCAGCATATAATTCTCCGGGCAAACCACCGTTGATTGTCGATCACGCACAGCTCCTGGCAACCCTTGCTGACAATCACGAGCTCGCCGTCAATGATTTGCAACTCACTCAAGGTACGTTAAAACTGTGGGGCAAGGGCACAGTTGGTCTCGATGCAGCACACCGCATTGCAGGGCGCATTGCCAGTCAGACCAACGACCTCAACCAGCTGCTGGCGGTTCTCGATCCTCACATCAAGGCCAGCGAGCAGGAGCGCGCCACTCTCAAAGCGCTTCTCGGTCTCCTCGGACAGCAGGCCAAGGCCGACTTTGTTGCTCAAGACGGCGATCTGTTCATCGGCCCATTGAAGATTGGAGTGTTGTTGCCGCTCTACTGATTTTTGCGGGTGCCGCGGCCGAAATCCGGCGCCGCGGTTTCCTGCCCTGCCGCGATGATGCCGCGGCGAATTTCACGCGAGCGCGCAAACAGGTTATAAAGCATTTCACCATCGCCCCAGCGTATCGCCCGTTGCAATGCTGAAAGATCTTCGGAAAAGCGGCCAAGCATCTCGAGCACCGCGTCCTTGTTGTTGAGAAATACGTCGCGCCACATGGTGGGATCGGATGCGGCAATGCGGGTGAAATCGCGAAAACCACCGGCTGAAAATTTAATTACTTCCGAATTGGTAACTTCCTCCACATCAGCCGCCGTCGCTACGATGTTGTAGGCAATGAGATGGGGCAGGTGACTGGTGATCGCCAGTACCAGATCATGGTGTTCGGGCGACATCAACTCAACATTGGATCCGCATGCACGCCAAAAATTTTCCAGACGCGCAACGGCGCCCAAATCACTGTCAGGCAAAGGTGTGATGATGCACCAGCGATTGGTGAAAAGTTCGGCAAAGCCTGACTCTGGCCCCGACTGCTCGGTGCCAGCCACGGGGTGGCCGGGAAGAAAATGCACCATGTGCGGAATATGCGGGCTGACATCGCGCACCACGGCACTTTTGACCGAACCCACATCGGTGAGAATAGCGCCGGGTTTCAAAGCTGGTCCGATCTCGCAGGCAATCCCGCCATAACTGCCAACCGGCGAACACAGAATCACCAGATCAGCATCGCGCGCGGCTTCAGCTGCCGTCTCGTGCATGCTGTCGACGAGACCCAACTCCCTGGCCTTTGCCCGGGTCTGAACACTTCGCGCATGCCCGGCGATGTGGCCCGCAAGACCCTCGCGCCGCATGATGTGGCAGAGCGATGAGCCGATGAGACCGAGGCCGATCAGCGCGACGCGCTCGAACATCACACTCATCCAACAAATTCCTTTAACACAGCGATGACACCACGGTTGGCTTCCTCGCTGCCAACAGTTAGCCGCAACGTGCCGGCCAACCCATAGACCTCCATGCGGCGCAAAACAAACCCATGCGACGCGAGGAATTCATCGGCAGCAGCAGCGTTCTTGTCTTCGGCGCCAGAAAAATGGATGAGCAAGAAATTGCCGACACTGGGCGTTGTCTTCAGTCCTAGCTTGTTCAGCTCCCCGGTGAGCCAAGGCAGCCACAGATCATTGTGGGCAATCGCCTTCTCGACGAAAGCCTGATCGTTGATCGCCGCAACACCTGCCGCAATTGCTGGCGCACTCACGTTGAAGGGGCCGCGAATTCGGTTCAGCACATCGGCTACATGATCGGGACAATAGGCCCAACCCAAGCGCAAAGCCGCCAAGCCAAAAATCTTCGAGAACGTCCGGGTCATCACCAGGTTGTCAAAACTCGACACCATTTCGATGCCGGCTTCGTAATCGTTGCGCCTCACATATTCGGCATAGGCGGCATCGAGAACCAGCAGCACATGACGAGGCAGCCCGGCATGCAGCCGCTTCACTTCGCTCAACGGCAGATAGGTTCCGGTGGGATTATTGGGATTGGCGAGGAACACCATTTTGGTGCGGACACTCACCAGGCCCAGCATGGCATCGACATCCGCCGTCTCATGGCGTTCGGGTGCCACTACCGCGGTCGCGCCATTGGACATGATGGCGATGGGATAGACCAGAAACCCATATTGGCTGTAAATCGCCTCATCGCCCGGCCCCAGATAGGCATGGGCGAGGAGTTGCAGCAGTTCGTCGGAACCTGCACCACACACAATGTTTCCAACACCAAGCCCATAGCGGCCGGCAATCGCTCCGCGCAATGCGGTGGCTGAACCATCGGGATAGAGTTCGAGTCTATCGGCACTCGCCTTGAAGGCGGCAATGGCCGCAGGGCTAGCACCTAACGGTGATTCATTCGACGACAGCTTGTGGACCTTGAGCCCCTTGGCACCGCTCTTGCCCGGTACATAGGGCGCTATGTCCAATATTCCCGGTTTCGGCAGAGGGTGGTTCACCGTCATGGCCTTACCTCGATGGCGCTTGGATAGCGGCCCGCCACCTTGAGACCAAGCGTGGTGTTGGAGCGCATCAAGCCCACCAGCGGTCCTTCATGCTCCGAGAGAAAACCGGGCAGGCCGGAGACATGGCGCGATCCCGATTTGATTTGCCACAGCGGTGCTGGCAGAAAGTCTCGTGGCAATTTTCCAGCGCTGACGATGACAGTTTCGTCATCTCCCGTCGCCAGCGCCTGGGCCTGACCGAAAATCAGCAGTTCGGGCATCGGGCCATCACGCAGTATCGGCAGCACGGCGATGATGCGCGCCTCGCCCGCTCGCCCTTCGGCGAACGAATCAGCCCATGCCGACTTGGTTTCCATCGCACATATGTCGCCTGCATTGATGTTGACCTGGGTGAGCGCTTGAGCCTCGTCGCGATGCTCTTCCACCGGGGTTGCGCCGAATTGATCGCGCAGTCTTAGCCGCAATCCTGCTTGAGCGCTCAGGTGGCGCGAAACATGGAGCGTAATAGCGGCCTGGGAGAGTGTTGAGGCCGACAGAATGACGCGCCAAAGACGCACCAGAAGATCGGCTGGAACCGTGCCGCGGCCACGCGCCAGTAGCCGCCGCATAATGGCGGCCTCGCGCGCCGGCCTGATCGGCGAAGCGACTAGTGTGCCGGAGTTGTTTTTCTGGCTCCCCACCTTGGCCGAGCACTGGATACGGCGCGCCATGAGGTCGACAATGGCATTGTCGATCTCGTCCATTTCGCGGCGAATCTCGTCCAGCGATGTTTCCTGCCCGGCCGGCGTGTTCATGCGTCTTGGTCCGTTATTGATCCCAATGCCCAAGCTGGGCGGGGTACTTCATAAGGGGAGCGTCAGCAAAAGCAAAGACTTCCCGCTCGCCCTTAAAGAGACTTACGCCGTGCCGAGGCGGGTGCCAGCACCGGGCGCAACCGGGGAGCCAGCCTCCGCACCCGCTTGCCGGTCGAAATGGCATAGACCTGTTTGACCGCCTCAACGATGACGACACCCGATGCGCCGGGCATGATGCGGTTGCCTATGGCTTCAAGCGCCCCGGCGGACGACAGGAACAGGCGGCGGCTGGAGGGCGGCATGAACAACGCCGGCGACCACGAGACAATGGAGAACTGGCTTTCCCGCAACAGTGCCGAAAGTTGTGGCCGGGAGAATGGCTGGCCGTAGCCAAAAGGCGAGCTGTCGAACCTCGCCCACAATCCGCGCCGGTTCGGTACCACCATGAGCAGGCGGCCTTGGGGCGCCAGCACCCGCCAGATCTCTTTCAACATTTCGTCAGGCGCATCGGTCAATTCCAAAGCGTGGATCACCAACGCCAGATCAATCGTGCTTTCGAGCAACGGCAGTTCGCATTCATCCACCAGCGCGGACTTAACCGGTCCCTCGGCTGGCCAATGGATAACGCCCTGGCGGGCTGCCATGAAAGCCAGGTTTCTGCTGGCCTCCGCTGTACAAGTTTCGAGGTAGGGAGTGGCAAAGCCCAGGCCCACGACGGTGGCTCCGGCCAAGGACCCCAGCTTCGGCTTCAGCCTGTTGGCAATCAGCTTCCGTGTGGTATGTCCGAGCCGGCTGCGGTAGAATTCGCGAAGATCGACGATATCCATTAGGGAAGATGATACCGATAAGCGTTAAGGCGGTCACCATCGAATTCAGTCAGGGTTAGCAAGTTCCATGTCCCATCTCGAAATGCATCAATTCATCTGCCGGACCGACAATTACGGTCTGCTGATTCATGATCACAAAAGTGGCGCCACCGCCTCAATCGACGCTCCCGATGCCGCCGCCATCGAGCGTGAACTCAAAGCTCGTGGCTGGCAACTCACCCATATCTTCAACACCCATCACCATAGTGATCATGTGGAGGGTAATCTGGCGCTCGAAGAACAGTTTGGTTGCATTATCTATGGTCCCAAGGCCGAAGCTGACCGTATCCCCGGTATCCGCAAGCAGTTAAGCGGCGGCGAAACCATTAGTTGGGCTGGCCGCACGGTTAAGATATTTGACTGCCCCGGTCACACCAAGGGCCATATCGCCTACTACATAAAGTCGGAATTTTCATTGTTTGCCGCAGATACGTTGTTCTCGCTGGGCTGCGGGCGGGTGCTGGAGGGCACCATGGATGAAATGTATCAGTCGGTGAATCAGTTCCGTGACCTCTCGCCCAGCACTTATGTCTATTGCGGCCATGAATATACCGAGGCCAATGCCCGCTTTGCCCTGTCGGTGGAACCGGGCAACCGTGCGCTGCAACAACGCGCTGGCATCGTCAGCTCATTGCGCAAGGATGGCAAAATGACCTGCCCTACAACCATCGGCGAGGAACTTAAAACCAATCCCTTCCTGCGCTGTGACAGTGCGGAAATCCGCCGCAACCTGAAAATGGAAGCGGCGACTGACTCGGAAGTGTTTGCTGAACTGCGCCGCCGCAAGGATAATTTCAAGTAACAGGTGAGAACATGAAGTTGAGCGGCTTCAAGGCGCTGACGTTTGATTGTTATGGCACGTTGATCGATTGGGAAAGCGGCATGATCGAGGCCTTGCAGCCGCTCACGTTGAGGGCCAGGCCGGCACTCACGCGGGATCAAGTCCTCGAAGCGCATGGACGCCACGAATCAGCGCAACAGACTTGCACTCCCACGATGAAATACAGTGAGCTGCTGGCTGTAGTTTATAAGCGGATGGCCGAGGAGTGGGGCCTTTCCGCGTCGTGGGACGATTGCCTTGTTTATGGAAACTCGGTGAAGGACTGGCCGGCCTTCGCGGATTCAGCGGAGGCGCTGGCATATCTCAAGAAACACTTCAAGCTGGTCATCCTGTCAAACATCGACAACGCCAGCTTCGCCCACAGCAACCGGCGGCTTCAGGTTGAATTCGACGCAATCTATACCGCGCAGGACGTGGGTTCATACAAGCCGAGCGACCGCAATTTCGACTACATGATCGACAAGCTCAAGTATCTCGGCATCGCCAAGTCCGGCGTTCTTCATACGGCTGAAAGCCTGTTCCACGACCATGGGCCCGCCAACCGCCACGGGCTCGCCAACTGCTGGATATACCGCCGTCATGACAAGCAGGGCTTTGGCGCTACGGTTGATCCGGGCACCGTTCCAAAATATGATTTCCGCTTCAACAGCATGGCGGAAATGGTTCAGGCTCACCGGCGCGAATTCGAAGGGTGATCAATTCCCGTTCCGCGCTATCCAGCGCCCGCCGGCAATACTGATGACGACCGCACCGATGATGATGGCGCCACCAATGTAGGCGGCTTTCCCTGGTTCTTCGCCAACGAACAGCCACGGCCAGAACGGGTTGAATACCGCGTCGAGCATGACGATGAGCGAGAGGGTTACCGCGGATACCGACCGGGCGCCCTTCACATAGAATATCAACGGGATTGAAAGCTGCAACGGACCCATGGCGGCCAGAATGAGCACGTCGCGCGGCGAAACATCAAAACCACCGCCAGTGTGACCCCACAGAAAACCAAGCATTCCCGCCGCGAAAAATGTGAGGAAGCCACCAACGCAAATGGCCGGCACCATGTCGACGTGACGATAGCGGCGCAAAGCCAGGGTTTGACCGGCAAAGCAGATTGGCACACCGAGCGAAACCAGAACACCGATGAGTCTGCCGCCATCCAACCCGTCCCAGGCTATGACGCCGACACCAACTATTGCCAGAATCGCCGCACCCCAGCTGGCGAGACCGGGCTTTTCGCCAGTTGTCCACCGGCTGAGCAAGCCCGTGAATATCGGCGATGAAGCGCCAATCACTGAAACGGTAGCAGTGCTCGCCAGCGTCAGGGAGGACACGTAAAATGTTGATCCTACAGCGAAAAAACCAGCCGAGATCCACAATGCGATGGGTGGGATGGCGCGGAACTTGGCGGCCGTCTGGCGGCCATAGATCGCCACCAGATAGATCAGCAGGGCCACCGCCATCCAATAGCCGCGCCAGCAATTGATCTGCCAACCGTCAAGGCCCGGCAGCACGCGCACGAAAATGCCAGACAGACTCCAGCCAAGATTGGCGATAAGGACAAAAATGACACCCGTGCGGTAGCTTTGTTCCTGCGTGGTCAATGAAGCGCTACCTGCAATTACGCTCACGCCCGCAGTGCAGCGTTGTCCGGATCATAGGGGCTTTCCGCAATCACTGTCGCCTTGAATATTTTGTCGAGAATTTTGATTTCGAGTTTGGTGCCGAGGCTCGCATATTCGAGCTTTACCATGCCTAGCGCAAGCGACTTGTTCACCCGCCAGCCAAAACCGCCATTGGTGGCGCGGCCGATCAGCTTGCCTCCGGAATAGAGCGGCTCGGAGCCACGGGCATCGGAATCCTTATCTGTTACGCCATGAACTTCCATGGTGACGAAGTTCCAGTTGAGGCCCTGCTCACGGCCAGCGACAAGCCCGTCGCGGCCAAGGAACTGGCCCTTGTTGGGATGGACAAAGCGGTCAAGGCCAGACTCATAAGCGGAATATTCAATCGAGAGCTCGCGCGGCACGAGGCGGTAGCTCTTTTCGATGGAAAGTGCCCCCATGGCCTTGATGCCATAGGGGCGAATGCCGAATTCCTGGCCAGCCTGCATCAAATGATCAAACAGCGCCACCTGCTGCTCAATGGGGTGGTGGAATTCCCAGCCCAATTCGCCGACAAAATTTACCCTGAGTGCGTGCGCCGTGGTGGTGCCCACGCTGATCTCTTTGCCCGACAACCACGGGAAGGCCTCGCTCGACAGATCCGTATCGGTAAGTTTCTGCAAAACCTTGCGGGAGTTGGGTCCGGCGAGAACCAGCACGCCAAAGCGTGTGGTGATAGCGTTGAGCCTCACCGAACCATCGGTGGGGCACAGTTTGCGCAACACGTCGTGGTCATGGCGCTCATAGGCACCCGCGGATACCAGATAGAAACGGCCCGGCGCTGATTCATAAACCGTGAATTCCGCCCGCACGCCGCCCTTGGGCGTCAACAGATGGCAGAGCGCTACGCGGCCCATTTTCTTTGGAATGCGGTTGGCGAGAATGGACTCGAGCCATTCGCGCGCCTTTGGTCCCGACACTTCCATCTTGGCGAAGGCCGACATGTCCTGAACGGCGACATTGTTCATCACGTTCTTGCATTCATCGCCGACGAAGTTGAAGTAATTCGAACGCCTGAACGACCATTTCTCGACGATGCGGCCATCATCGGTGGCGAGTCCATGATTGTGCGAGGCCAGCAAGCCCGGAGCAGCAAGCTCGGAGTCTGAAAGCGCATATCCCTGGGGTGCAAACCAGCCGGGACGCTCCCAGCCATGGACCGAGCCAAACACCGCACCCAATTCCTTCATGCGGTCATAACACGGCGTGCGCTTCAGGGGCCGGGCGGCGGCGCGTTCTTCATCGGGATAATGCGGCGTGAAAACGTTGGAATAAGCTTCCTCGTTCTTGGTTTTGAGATAGCCGCGCGTGGCATAGGGACCAAAGCGGCGCGGATCGACCCCCATCATGTCGATCGTTGGATCACCGTCGACGATCCATTCGGCGAGCTGCCAGCCTGCCCCACCCGCAGCGGTCACACCAAAGGAATGGCCTTCATTGAGCCAGAAGTTTTTCCGGTCCCAGGCCGGTCCGATGATCGGCGATCCATCTGGTGTATAGGCGATCGCACCATTGTAGACTTTCTTGATGCCAACTTCACCGAAAGCTGGAACCCTGGCGATGGCGGTTTCGATGTGCGGAGCCAGCCGGTCAAGGTCTTCCTGGAAGAGTTCGTATTCGCTTTGGTCGGAAGGCCCGTCGATATAGCAGCAGGGAGCACCCTTCTCGTAGGGGCCGAGCAGCAGGCCGCCATTTTCCTCCCGCATGTACCAGCTTGAATCGGCCTCGCGCAGCACGCCCATTTCGGGGAGTCCCTTGGCCTGGCGTTCCCTGATCAGGGGATGCGGTTCGGTGACAATATACTGGTGCTCGACCGGGATCACCGGAATGTCGAGTCCCACCATGGCGCCGGTCAGCCGCGCGAAATTACCCGAGCACGAGACCACATGCTCGCAGGTGATGTCGCCCTTGT